>CAKQNH010000430.1 GCA_934255105.1 uncultured Pirellulaceae bacterium | reverse complement strand
GTCGCAGCGCTGGGCGCTGCCGGTGGGGTAGTCGCACAGGTGAACGCTGGCGCGGACTCGCTGACGCACTGATTCGGTCAGCGTCTTCCACATCGACTCGGCCACGAACGGCACAAACGGCGCTACCAACTTTGTCAGCTCAAGCAACACTTCGTAGAGCGTCCAATACGCGTCGGACTTGTCGCGACTCTCGGCCGCAGTCGCCTTGCCCCAATAGCGATCGCGGCAGCGGCGGACGTACCAGTTGCTCAGACCATCCACCAGCGCCGATATCTGCTGGCAGGCACCATAGCTATCGTAGCGATCCATGCGCTCAATGACGCTGGCTGTAGTGGCAGCCAGCTCGCTTAAGATCCAGCGGTCCAGCTCAGTTCGCTCGGCCACTGGATGGTAGCTGGGTGCGCTGGCTAGCTCTTGAGCGGTCAGTTGATCCAGCGGGCCGGTCGCCTCGCTGGCGCCCGCAAAGCCATCGATTTCAGCGTAGATGGTAAAGAAGCTCAGCACATTCCACATCCGCAACAGGAACTCGGGAATGCTATCGCGAATGGCCCGCTCCGAGTAGATGATCGAACTCCACGGCGGTTGGTTGGCGAAGAAATACCACCGCAAGGCATCGGCCCCGTGCTTGTCAAAGATCTCTTGCGGGCTGCGATAATTGCGCAGTTGCTTGGACATCTTGCCCGTTTTGGAGATGTAGTTGCTACCCAGGGCCGCGCGGGCTTCGTCTTCGGTCAAGTAGCGCTGCTTGCCGTCTTTGCTTTCGTACCACTCGGCCAGCATCAGTCCCAGCACGATGCAGTTCTTAAATGGATGCGGGTAGGGGACATCGATCGAGTCTGCGGTACTCTCCTGCGCCATCGCTGCGGCAGTTGTTTTCGATGCGTTTGCAGGCTCTTCGCCTGCCCGGCTTGCCGTGGCCGACTGTGCTTGGCGATCCGATTGGCCAAAGAGCATGGTGCTGATCGCCAACTGGCTATAAAACCAACCGCGAGTTTGATCGATGGCCTCACTGATAAAGTCGGCCGGAAATGCCTTGGCAAATTCCTCGGTCCCTCGATGTGGATAGCCCCACTGTGCAAAGGGCATCGCGCCTGAGTCGTACCAGCAGTCGATGACTTCGGTAACGCGCCGCATCCGCGACCCGGCAGCGAACGGCGAATCGTAGCTCACCGCATCGATATACGGCTTGTGAACCTTGAGATCCTCGGGCAATTCGGGGTTGCTGCGCTTGGCCTGTTCCCACACCTCGGTGCCCGTCAGTCCAGGTTTCTTGAGCACTTCGGCGTAGCTGCCGACCGCCTCGCGCTGACCGGTCTGTTCGCATTCCCAGATCGGCAGCGGTGTGCCCCAGTAGCGCTCGCGCGACAGAGCCCAATCGACGTTGCTCTGTAGGAAATTGCCAAAGCGGCCGTCGCGGATATTCTCCGGCAGCCAGCCGATCTGCGCATTGTTGGCTAGCATGGCATTGCGATAGTCGGTCGTGCGGATGAACCAACTCTCGCGCGGGTACTGAATCAAAGGATCTTGGTCCGAACGCCAGCAGAATGGATAGTCGTGCAAGATCTGATCGAGCAGTAGCAGAGTGCCGGCTTCTCTCAATTGTCGCGTGATGGCCTTATCAGCGTCTTTGACCCACACCCCTTCGTGCTCGGGGACATCCGCAGTGAATTTACCATCGGGCCCCACAGCGCATAGCAACTGGGGTTTGCCCCCTTGGGCATCGAAGCGAGCCTGTTCCTGCAACAGCAGATCGTAGTCCACTTCGCCAAATGCCGGCGCGATATGGACTAAGCCCGTCCCGCTATCCAGAGTCACAAAGTCGGCGGCGACGACGCGCCAATAGAGCGCCTGAGTGCTGCCGTCGAGCAATGTACCGGTTGTGTGTTGGTGCTGGGCAGAGTACGTCTCCATGGGAGGCGCATAACGCTTTCCAACGAGCGAGCTGCCTTTGACAGTCCGCTCGACGCTCCAACTGCGCTTGGTCTTGTCGGCCAGCGATTCGACCAACGCCGCCGCCACGATCAAGCGTTCTCCGCTTTCTGCATCGACGCAGATGGCGTAGTCGATCTCCGGATGGACGGCGGTGAACGTATTGCTGGGCAAGGTCCAGGGGGTGGTGGTCCAGATAACCAGTGAAGTCTGAGGGTCATCGAGCAAGCGGAATTTGACGTAGACGCTGGGGTCGGCCACTTCGCGATAGCCCTGGCCGACTTCACCTGCCGACAGAGCCGTTCCACCCTGGGCCCACCACCACACGATTTTGTGCCCGCGATACAGCAGACCCTGGTCGAACAATTCCTTCAGCGACCACCACACGCTTTCCACGTAGCTCTGATGGTAAGTCACGTAGGCTTGGCTGAGATCGATCCAGAAACCGATCCGATCCGTCAGCCGCTCCCACTCCTGCATGTAACGCCAGACGCTTTGTTGGCACTTCTGAATGAACGGTTCGATGCCGTACAGTTCGATCTCATCCTTGCTGTGCAGCCCCAGCTCTTTGCAGACCTCCACTTCGACGGGCAGACCGTGCGTATCCCAGCCCGCCTTGCGCTCGCACAGGAAGCCGCGCATGGTTTTGTAGCGTGGGAACAAATCTTTGATCGCCCGGGTCAGACAATGTCCAGGGTGTGGCAGCCCATTAGCCGTGGGTGGCCCTTCATAAAACACGAACCTGGGTGCATTGGCCCGCTGCTGCAAACTCTGGGCATAGATCGAGTTGGCTTTCCAAAAGGCGAGGGTCTGCTCTTCTTGTTTTGGGAAACTGACCTGCGTACTGACGGCTTTGAACATGGAGATCGAATTACCGGGCTTGAGTGGCTTGTGGGCTAGTGCGGCAAACTTGGCCGAGTGGGTCGTGAGAAACAGACCGGCCCCAATTTTCACCGCATAAGCCGTTTGCATAAAGGCCACTTAAGCCGCTTTGGGGGTTTTTCGCTGCAACCGCGAAGCGGTGACAGCACGTAGCTGCGGGCGTCAGCCCGCAGTTCGCTCCTCACAACGCCTCTTGCAGCAGGCGGCTCAGGCGACCGGCCAGCAAGCTCAGGTCGCCGCCGAAGACCTGGCGAAAGTCGCGCTCGCGCTCATGCGCGGCGTACTCGCCAAAGGGACGCGCCGCCAAAACGCTCGAGTACTGACGCAGCTCGGAAGGCATGCGTTCAGCCAAATAGAAGGTGAGTGCCCAACTGAGGTCATAAGCGACTTCCGGTGAGCGCTGAAACAGTTCGTCGGAAGCGGTCAGGCTCTGAAGCTGCTCCAGCAGCAGACTGGGCTGATCCACGAGGCCTCGTAAGCGTTGCGTCCGACGGGTATCCATGCGGCTCAGCGTCGTAGCCTGTTGCTGCCGCAGGTCATACACGCTGGGCTGTTCAAACATGCTGGCTAGCCCTTCAACAAACCACAGCGGATCCATGCTCAGACGTTGATGGATGCCCGTGTTGTAGGCCAGTTGATGCACCGCTTCGTGGACGATCGTGGCTTCCGTTTCAGCCCAATTGGTCAATCGTCGATCTGCTTTGCCCCCTGCCACAGACGCCGCGCTGCCCAAGTCGATATTGTACAGTGCGCAACGGTTGGACCTGGGTGAATAGCAGCCGACCAATGAGGCGGGCAGTTGGCGCAGCGTGGTCTTCGAATGGTTTAGGAATTCGTCGCGGGTAGCATAGACCACTACACAAAGCGGAAAATCGGGCCGACGCAGCGACCATTGGCGAACCTCAAAGTAGCGCACATACCCCGCTAGCAGACTGCTAAACCGACTCCGCCAACGCTCCGCTTGCCCTACCGGGGCAGCCAGCACATAGGGGCCAAAGACCACGGTTTCGTAGTTTGCTCCCAGCTCATGCTGCAATTGGATGCGGGCTTCGTTGACCGACTGAGGCGCAAAGTCGACGTCTAGCGTGCGGTGAGCTTCAACATCGCTCTGTTCGAAGAACTGCATTCGACCGCTGGATTCAAGTACGACCGCATCGTAGCGGCCCCAATGTACGGGCAGACCTACATACCGGCCACCGGCCACATCGACCTCGAACAGCTTCGGTGCCTGCGCACGCACTACAACTGGGTGACATATGCCGCACAGCACGGCTAAGGCCGTGAAGGCGCGAGCCAGTCCAAGCAGCCGCGCAAGCATAGAGTGTTCTCCGGGTAGACTAGAATAAGCGAGTTCACTTCAACTCTAGACCGCGACGCCGTGGCAAGTCGCCATGGCCGCGCGTTACCATTACCAGAACACGCTGGCTGGCTCAGTTATCCTTTTTGTAACGGTTATCCAATGAATTTCACCTGTACGCGATCGTTGAACCGCGCGCCCAACGGGCCGCGCTCTGCTGAGTTCGTATTCCGCGTGGGAGGTTACCTCGCGATAGTTGCTCTGGCCTCACTGCTTACTCTCGCGGCCGCTCATGCGCAGGAGCCGGTTGAACCCAGCAGTGAGACAGCCACTAGGGATCTTCCCTCCAGTGAGCTTTCCAGTGACGGAGCACCGCTGAGTCTATCCACGGTCAGGCAGGCTCTGCGCGAGCTGCAGTCGAGCCAGTTGCAGGTGCGCGATGCGGCTGAGCAGAAGCTGATCGGGCTAGGTGTCGGCGTGCTGCCCCATCTGCCCGAAGTGACGCCACGCACCGGCGGAGAGCTGCGCGTGCGACTGCAGCGAGTGCGTCAAGCGTTGCAACAAGCCAAAATTAGCGGCGACTTTGAACCGTCCACGGTGACGCTCCAAGGGGAGATGCGCCTGGTTGACGCGATCGACCAGATCAGCCAGCAAACACAGAACCCCATTCGCCTCGAAAATCGTGAATCTGTCGCCGTCCGAACCATTGAGCTGTCGGTTAACAAGGCACCGTTCTGGGAAGTCCTCTCCAGTGTGATGCAACAGGGAGACCTGCGGCTGAACCCCTTCGGCTCGGCAGACAGTGAACTAGTCCTCTCTCCAGGGTTTACCACCGAAGGTCAACCGGGCTCGCACTATACGACGGGACCATTCCGCATGGACATGACCTCAATTCGTAGTACGCTGCCATTTAATTCTCCCATCGGCGGACAACTCGAATTGTCCTTTACACTGACATGGGAACCGCGGCTGAAGCCGATCTATATGC
>CAKQNH010000429.1 GCA_934255105.1 uncultured Pirellulaceae bacterium | reverse complement strand
GCTGTGGACAGTGACCTTGCCCCCCATCGCCTCTACCAATCCGCGTGAGACTGACAGTCCCAAGCCCAGGCCCTGTTTGGGCAGGTCGTCTTTGGTAGTGAAAAACGGATCGAATAACTGCGGCATGACTGCCGCATCGATGCCGCAACCGTGATCAGTGACGACGATGATCGCTTGCTTGGCTGTAGTCTGCAATGAAACCTCAACCTGTGTGCCGGCTGCGGATGCTTGAATCGCGTTGCGCACCAAATTGAACAACACTTGCTTCAATTCGTCCTGCCTTAGGACGACTTCGGTTGCCTCGAGCTGGCTGGTGCGACGGCAATCGGTCGCGCTCACCTCGACCGAGACAGCGCTACGTTTCACCAGTGGTTCTAAGAGTATTACGACATCGCGTATTGTGCGTTCCAAATTGAACCGCGTCGACTGGCCTGTGCTGGGGCGGTAGAGCTGATACATGTGGTGCGTAATCTTACTGATGCGTTCGATCTCGTCATCGATCAAATCCAACATGTCGTAGTATTTGGCGTCGGGCGATAGGCTGGATTTGAACAGGCTAAAAGCGTTGCGAATTCCGGCCAGCGGATTGTTGATTTCATGCGCAACGCCTGCGGCCAGCTCCCCCAAAGCGGCCATGCGTTCCATTTTCAGACGCTGTTCTTCGAGCTGCATGATCCGCGCTGTGCGCTCTTGAACAAGTTGCTCGAGATGCTCGTTGTGCAATCGCAGTTGTTCGCGCAAATCGCGTTTGTCAGCGATGTCGCGCACGCTCGAGCGAAAGCCTAAACGTTTACCGGCTAGGTCGTACATGGGTTGCCAGGAGACCGCCATCCAGCGCAGGCTGCCGTTGCGATGCTGAGTTTGAAATTCGACGTTATTGCCGCTGGCTCCCGCGATGGCTGAGACGATCACGCGGCTGATCCGCTTGCGGTGTCGCGGCGCAACTAGCGGCAGCGGGTAGTCCGGCATCGATAGGCACTCGTCGGGGCGAAAGCCGGTCAGGCGTTCCACCGCAGAGTTGACCCACAGCAGTTGGCCGCTCGGCGACTGCCAGTCCTCCCAGTCATAGGTATAGTCGGCGATCGCCCGAAAATGCTCGTTGCTGATCTGCAGAGGAGCTGGGCCGCTTCCGCTGGGCGCACCTGGAGCGTCGTCATCGAAGGTGTCAGTTTGGCTATTCAAGGGATCCATCAGGCTAATTCTAGCACATGCGCTCCCCAGTGTCGCCGCTCACGGATAGGTCGTCGATCGATAGAATTGCAAGTTCTCTAGGGTAGCGGAAGTCGCCAAGACTTTCGGCCAAAAGGGCCTGTCGAAACTCTCGGAGAGTTCCGCTGCGTAAAAACCCACAGTCGGAGCGAAAGACGACGCTAAAAAATGACAAGCTGGAAGCTTATCCCACGTTGAACGCTGGAGGGTTAGTTGATGACAAGCTAGAAGCTTATCCCACGTTGAACGCTGGAGGGTTAGTTGATGACAAGCTAGAAGCTTATCCCACGTTGAGTTGCTGCCAACAAACCACTCTTCTATAATCAATCGAAAATCGAAACGTGCAATCGAAAGGCTGGGGATTTATGGATGAGTTTCCTGAAACGCTTGGATGCCATTACTTGATCGCCACTGGTTGATGGTCATATAGTTTGTCGCAAAGTGGATCTATGAAACTCGCAAAACTTTGTTTTTTGTCGGTTGGGCTCACGGCTTGTCTGGTTATTGCTGGGCTTCAATCGGCTGCGGCCGCAGAGGGGGACCGCCATGTCGTGCTCGTGTCGCTGGATGGTCTGGCGGCCTACTTAGTGGACGACCCAAACGTTCCGCTGCCTACTATTCGCCGCCTGGCGAGCGAGGGTGCAATTGTCGACGGCGGAATGACCGTTTCCAATCCCTCGGTGACTTGGCCCAATCACACGACCCTGGTTACCGGTGTGCGGCCGGAGAAGCATGGAGTGTTGGTCAATGGCATGCTGGTGCGGGGGGCTATTGGCGTGCCGACCAAGGTGGAGGCGGACCGCGACCAGAGCGAATTGGTCAGAGTGCCTACGATCGTGGAGGTGGCGCACGCTGCCGGACTGACCACGGCAGAGGTCAATTGGCCATGCACCCGCGGATCGAAATCTCTGGATGACTCGTTCTCTGATGTCCCTCGGTCGGTGCAGCACATGACACCGCGGCTTCGCACCGAACTGGTCGATCTGGGGCTGCTTTCAGCCGGCACCGATGCGGCCTTCAGGAAGCTCAGTAGCGTGGGGCGCGACTATGTGTGGACGGAAGCGGCTTGCCATTTGATCCGCCAGCGCAAGCCCAACCTGCTGTTGGTACACCTGCTGAATGTCGACGGTATCCACCACGCTCTGGGGCCGCAGACTCAGGCGGGCTATACGGCTAATGCCTACGCGGACATGTGTCTGTCGCGTATTGTGGCCGCCTTGGATGACGCCGGCATCCGCGAAAAAACGACGCTGATTGTCGTTTCCGATCACGGCTTTACCTCGACCCCCAAAGCGATCCGACCCAACGTGCTACTGCGACAAGCCGGTTTGCTCACGGTCGACGCCGGGAAATTGAGTACGGCTCAAGTGCATGTGATCTCCGAAGGGGGCCTGGGGCTGGTGTACTGCACCCATCCAGGGGAAGCCCCGCAGCTAGCAAAAAGGTTCCAGGAGATGTTTCTGGGGCAAGAGGGTGTGGCGGATGTGCTACTGCCCGATCGGTACGACGAAGTAGGGCTGCAGCATCCACGGGAATACCATCAGTCACCCGATGCTATTTTGGTAGCCGCCGATGGCTACGCGGTTGCGAGCGCGGTCGACGGCGATACGCTGGTTGCGTCCAATACCGAAGCCGGAACCGCTATTGGGTCGCATGGATTCCTGGCTAGCCTGCCCAAGATGAAAGCCACGTGCGTGCTGTCAGGGGCGGGCATCCGCCCTGGAACGCACTTGTCCATGGTGGAGAACATTGACATAGCGCCCACGATCGCTCAACTGCTGGGCATCGACTACCCCGACGCCGACGGCCAGCCGCTAGCCGCCGCACTGCTCCCCCCACCCTAACGCTGTAATGTGGCTCTGTAATGTGGCTCGACGCTCCGCGTCGGTATTTTTGACAGAATGTATTTTTGACAGAATGTATTTTTGACAGAATGCCGCCGCGGAGCGTCAAGCCACATTTGATAGAGAGTGTTGGTAGAGAGTGTTGATACCGAATACCGACGCGGAGCGTCGAGCCACATTGCAGAAATCGCTCTAGCGACCCAGAGGTGGTTTTCTTAGTATGCACGCAGCGCTGGCCGCGCCCCCGCTGCGGCACGCCATACCGATCACTCCCAGCGAAGGAACGCGAAACGATGCGATCAATTGCCGTCATCAATCAGAAAGGTGGCGTGGGTAAGACCACGACCGCCGTCAATCTTGCCGCATCCCTAGCCGAAGCCGGCCGCCGAGTGTGCGTATTGGATCTTGACCCGCAGGCTCACGCCTCCTTGCACCTGGGACTGTCGGTTATTGACGACCAACCCAGCGTGTACGATGTTTTGTGTGGCGACGCATCGATCGACGATGCTCGCAGTTGGGTCAACGACCGCTTGGCTGTCGTCCCGTCGAACCTAGATTTGGCGGCTGCCGAGATGGAGTTGGCCGGCGAGGTGGGGCGCGAAGTGATCCTGCGCGATAAACTGGAGGTCGATCCCGAAGATTTCGATTATCTCATTCTGGACTGCCCTCCCTCACTGGGCGTGCTGACCATCAATGCGTTAACCGCAGTGGACGAGGTGTTTCTGCCGCTGCAACCGCACTTTTTGGCGCTCCACGGCTTGAGCAAGCTGCTTAAGACCATCGAGATCGTCGCTAAACGATTGAATCCCAGTCTGCACCTGTCAGGCGTGGTGCTGTGCATGTACGAGTCGAGCACGCGCTTGGCGGCTGAAGTTACCCGCGATGTGGACGAATTCCTAGAATCCCAATCGCGCGGCGACGGGGTCTGGGCGGGTGCTAAGTTTTTCCAAACACGCATTCGTAGAAATATTCGCTTGGCTGAGGCCCCCAGTTTTGGTCAGTCCATTTTGGAATATGCGCCCACATCCAACGGTGCCGAAGACTATCGGGCACTGGCTCAAGAGATGATGGAATTGCGCGTCGGCCGCCATGCCTTACAGCAAGTTGCCCGCGCCGCCTAGCATCGGCCGATACGCTTTGCCTCACTCCATTAAACGGCGTGCCCCACGGGCCGCGCATTGTGCTCGGACGCGCGGGGCGTTGCCCACGCGGTTTAACGAAATCGGTTGCCCACGCGGTTTAACGAAACCCTTGCCCACGCGGTCTAACGAACCCATGCAATTTTCCTGGAATCTATGGTAGCCATGCCGTCGGCGAGCCGAAAATCGATGCGTTCGACACTCGCCCGCATGTGCTTGCCGCTGGCGTTGTGCCTGCCCATTAGCGGTTGCCATCGCTGGCAGGGCGGACTGGAAAAAGGGCTCAATCTGTTACCCGCTCCGCTGGCACCCCCGCCGCCGATCGAGTTGCCAGTAGCCAACCCGGCGCATATCGGCGATGTCGACCCCGACTTTCTGTGGCGGCAAATCGTGGATGCAGTCGACGATCATTTTCGCATCGACAAAGAACAGCCTGTTCGCCGCGACAATATGAACTGGCTCGAAGGCTCGCTCACCACCTATCCGATCGTCAGCGGGACCAGTCTCGAGCCTTGGCGGAATGATGCCAGTCGCGGTTTTGAGCGACTGCAAAGCACGTTTCAGACTATTCGTCGCAAGGCCACAGTGCGGATCATTCCCGAAGTGACCGGCTATCTGGTGGATATTCAAGTGATGAAGGAGCAGGAGGACGTCGATCAATCGCAATTTTCTACGGCTGGCGCCTCCGCTCAGCGGCACGACGGTTCGATCGTGCGGCACGAAAATCAACTGCGGCAGGCACCCGTAACCCTGGGGTGGTACGAAATCGGGCGTGACCGCGACTTGGAACGCCGCCTGATGGAGAGTATTCTAGGACGGATATCCAATGACGAACCGCCTCCCCGCCGATTGTTGCAACACGGCTCGCCCTAGCGGCTGAGCCCGTCATCGCCAGTTTGCAAATCG
>CAKQNH010000428.1 GCA_934255105.1 uncultured Pirellulaceae bacterium | reverse complement strand
AGCGAATGTTTCATCTGAACTCAAAGCTAATAGATGCGGTATTGAGTCCAGATCAAAAACGCATTGCAATTGGCGACAGGGAAGGCGTCGTCTCTCAGTTTGACATGCAGACGCAAAGGGAAATCGGACCTTCTATCAATCATGGGGCTGCTATTCGCAGCCTCGCGTACAGCCCCAACGCCTCAATCCTCGCCAGCGGGCAATGGACTAAGGGAATGACTCGGTTGTGGAATACGAGCACGAATACGCCGATGAAAGTTGAGCTGCCTCAAGAGGCTAATGTCTATGGAGTCGCGTTCAGTCCAAACGGTGCGTCCGTCGCCACTGCCAGCGGAGACGGTTCAGTTCGCGTTTGGAACTGTCTAACGGGAGATGAGTTGCTTTCACCGCTGCCCCTCAAGTTCAATGAGCCCGAAGTTCCTGCGGCGCGTTCCGTGGCGTTTAGTTCTAATGGCCGCTTCATTGTTATCGGGCAAGCCGAAAATGCGCAGATCTGGGATGTGCAAAATCGAGGATTCGTCGGGGCACCCTGCGTGCACCCAAGCACTGTGACGAGTGCCATATTCTCACCAGACGATTCGAGACTTCTAACAGGGGCGGCGGATGGAACTGCGCGACAGTGGGATGCGACCAGTGGATTACAGATTGGGAATCCGATGCTGCATCCTTCTTCAGTGATTAGGGCTACCTACAGTCTAGATGGGAACAGCATCGCCACCGCTACGGTGGACGGCAGAGTTCAACTTTGGGACGCCGACACTGGGACCGAAATTTCAGAACCACTACAGCATTCTAACAATGTGATGAACGTCGCTTTCACTGCTAAGGGCGATCAGCTTATGACGGCTGTTCTTGAAGAAGGCGTTTACCTCTGGAAAATAGCCATGTTCCCGACTGAACAGTTTGATGCATCCCAGTTGGCTAAGGCTGTTCAGATTTGGACTGGTTTGGTCGCTGACAGCGATGGCAACACGCGTGAGTTGACAGTGGCCGAGACCGACCGAATCCGCAGCGAACTGGGGGGGATCGACGCTTTGACGGCATTCCAAACGGGCGGGGGTTCTCTCTAGAATTCTATGGCAATCGTGGTTTAGATGATCGCCTTTCACCGAAGATGGGAGGTGTACGGCAATAGCAGAGCGAGGTGTTCACAGTGGGATTTCAAGATGCTCAATCGACCGTGATGTCAATTCTGTGTGGTGCCGCTTTGACTGACGACATGGCACGACGCGTTTACCTAGAGCGATTCTGCCTTCAGTATTCGCAGCCACTTGTCGATTACCTACGTTACGCGCTCGGCGTGACGCTTGACAATGCCGAGGACATAGTCCAGGAATTCTGGACGGTCAAATTGCTCAAGCCCGGCCCTTCCGAACATTTAATCGCCAAATATTTGGCTCGTCGCACGGCGAACAATGCCCTTGGATTTCGGCAATATCTCGGCCGCTCGATCAAAAACTTCTACATTGATCAGACCAGACGACGGGGAGTGCGGGGCAGCCCACTTCCGCTGGACGACCTCGTCGGCTGGGAACCGCAAGCCGATGTGTCCGCAGACGAGTTTGATGTCGTCTGGGCCTCGCACATCCTGAACAAAGTCGTCAATGTGGTTCGAGCCGAATGCGAGCAACTGGGACAGCTCGAAATGTGGCTGCTTTTTGTGCGCCTCACGCTTAGTTCGAAAGTGGACAAGCAACCACCTCCGTCGCTCTCTGACTTAGCGGCCGAGCATGGCTTCGAATCTGCCAAACAGGCCAGCAACGCACTGCAAACTATCACCCGCAAGTTCCGAAGATCGCTGCGGATGCACATCGCAGACTATTTGCCGCCAGGGGAGAGCCTCAATTCCGATGCGGCCGAGCGTCAAGAGATCGATCAACTATTGCAAATACTGAGTCGACCGGGTGGTGTTTCGGTTGACATTCTCCAACTGGCACGAATATCACCGCCGCCGATCGGTGCTGAGCCAACTGGGGTCGCACATTATCCTACGTCGGCCAGCTTTCGCCTGGCCAATCTAAAGACTTCCGACCGAGATGACACTGATAATACTACACTGTGGCTTGCCTTACTCGGAGTTTCGGTCGCTGAGTACTTGTCAGAGTCAGGCATGCCATGCAAGTCCGCATGGCAATGCATTAAGCTTTCCGATCTGCCTCAATTGAGCCAGCCGGATCTCGACTTGCTGAATTTAATTCGCCAGCGAGCAAAGCACTACGGGGCCGAACAAATCGCGAAGCCATCCTTTCCGAGTCTTAATGAAAAGATTCCAATCGAGTTCCATGCCGTCCTATATCTCACCGCTATTGCGGTCGCGCGAACCCAGCTTGGTCAAAGAATCACCAGGTCGGCTGACGACGATCTCAATCATCGCATCCAAAGCCTTCTCAGCTATCGGTGGTTGGACCAGCGAACGCTCGAACTACTTACCGATTTGTCGTCAATTATTCAGAAAGGGTGAAATCACAAAGCCCAATTAGCCATTCAATTCCATGTCACAGTTGGGCTCTCATCCAGTAACGAACCATTTGCTTTCGAGCACAATTCCTTGCATTGCATTGTTCTTCACATGAGCCAGCGAGTGTAGACGCATCAATGCGACCGATGGCGGTGGAGTCGTTCGGGGGCCATGTAGGCCGGTGCTCCAAGCACGGCGCCTGTGGCTGTCAGTTGAGCTTCTTCTTGCTCTACGCGCCGAGTTAACCCGAAGTCCAAAATGACGAGCTGGAAGCTTGCGCCAGTGCTGCTCGCCAACCACCCCTGAAAGAATTGCCGTCCAAGCGTTACAATTGACAGAGGCTGTCAATATTTAGCACGGGGGGACGCGAATCATGATAAAAGTCGGCATTGTTGGTTGTTCTGGTTATACCGCAGTTGAGGCTATTCGCTTGTTGCTGCGCCATCCCCATGTGCAAATTGTGGCCGCCACCAGTCGCCAAGCCGATGGTTCGACCATCTGCAACATGCATCCGCAGTTGACGGGCCGCATCGAATTGGTGGTCGAAGACCTGACGCCCGAGCAAATCGCTGAGCGTTGCGACGTGGCTCTGTGCTGCCTGCCTCACGCTGCCTCGGCACCAATCGTGTCGCGGATTCTCGCGGCGGGCTGCAAAGTAATCGATTTGAGCGCCGACTATCGGCTGAGCTCCGCAGCGATTTACGAAAAGTGGTATGGAGGAAAACACGCCGATCCAGGTCGCTTGGGGCAGACTCCCTACGGTATCCCCGAACTGTTTTTCGACGAAATCCGCGGGGCAAGCTTGATCGCCAATCCGGGCTGCTATCCCTCCAGCGCCATTCTGCCATTGGCTCCTTTGATTAAGGAGGGGATTATAGAGTCCACGGGGATCGTCGTCGATTCAAAGAGCGGTGTCAGTGGCGCTGGCCGCACACCCAAGCTGAGCAATCTCTTTCCAGAAGTCAACGAATCAATCTCGGCCTATTCGATCGGCATGCACCGCCATCAGCCTGAGATCGTCGACATCGTGGGTCGTTTTGCCGGGACCGAGCCCGATCTGGTGTTCACGCCGCACTTGGTTCCCATGGATCGTGGCATTTTGTCCACTATCTATGTCCGCCCCAAGTCGAACGTGACGGCCAATCAAGTTCGCGAATGCCTGTCCGAATTCTACGATGGTACGTACGGATTTGTGCGCATCGTATCGCATCTGCCGACGACTAAGCATGTGAGCATGACCAACTACTGCGACATCACCGCCCGCGAAAATGGCGATTGGATCGTGTTGATCTCAGTCCTTGATAACTTGGTCAAAGGTGCCTCGGGCGCGGCCGTGCAATGTATGAACGTGATGTTCGAACGCGATCAAGCGGAAGGGTTGGGAGCTTAAAACAGCATGACGTACCATCTACCTCAAGGGTTCCGCTTTGCCGGCGTCAGCGCGGCGATTAAAAAGAAGCCCGGCACCAAGGATATCGCGCTCATCGTGTCGGATGTCCCCGCTGTGGCGGCTGGAGTCTATACGCAGAATCAAGTGGTCGCTGCGCCCGTCGTGCTTTGCCGTGGGCGAACTCCGTTCAATTCGGCCCGCGCGGTGGTGGTCAACAGTGGCAATGCCAATGCCTGCACCGGAGCTCGCGGCGACGCCGACGCGAAGCGGATGTGCAAATTGGTGGCCACGGCTATTGGAACTGGTCCTGGCCCCATCACTGCGGAACAAACTCTGGTGATGAGCACTGGAGTTATCGGCCACTTCTTGCCCATGGAGAAGATTGAAGCGGGTATTGCCCAGGCGGCCAGCAGTCTGGCGGCGGGCGAGCAGGCTTTCCTGGCGGCCGCTGATGCGATCATGACGACGGACGCAGCGCGTAAAGTCACCACTCGCCGAGCCGAGCTGGGGGGCAAGGTGTTTCACATCGCGGGCATGGCCAAAGGTGCTGGTATGATCGGCCCCAATATGGCGACGATGCTGTGCTGTGTGGTCACCGATGCGCGGCTTTCGGCGGAGCAGGGCCAGCGTCTGCTGACAGCGGCAGCCAACAAATCGTTTAACAATATCAGCGTCGAAGGCCATACCAGTACCAACGATACGATGTTGCTATTAGCCAATGGCTGCTCCGGTGGTAGCGAACTGGATACGACCGAAGAAGCTCAGTTCGCCGAGCATTTGGAAGCCATGTGCATCGAGCTGGCCAAGCAGATTCCGGCTGACGGCGAGGGCTCGGCCCACCTGATCGAAGTCAGGGTCAGCGGAGCGCGCAGCGACGCCGACGCGCGAGTCATCTCGCACGCGGTCGCCAGTAGCAACTTGGTCAAGACGGCCGTCCACGGTGGCGACCCCAACTGGGGACGCATCGTTTCGGCGGCCGGATATGCGGGACCTCCGATCAATACGGCGCAGCTAGGGCTGAAGATTAACGGCATCGTCCTCTTTGCCGCGGGCGAGCCGGTGGTTTTTGATGCTCAGAGCGCCAGCGCGTCCATTCGCGACAACCACACCACCTTGATTGAACTGACCGTCGGCAGCGGGGCGGGTCAGTGCACGCACTGGACCAGCGATCTGGGGGTCGACTACGTTCGCTTCAATTCCGAGTACACCACATGAGCCAAGCCGGCCCTACTCCCCCTGGCTCGGATGCGGTT
>CAKQNH010000427.1 GCA_934255105.1 uncultured Pirellulaceae bacterium | reverse complement strand
CGCTGGCACGATGCTCGGCAGCGGTCGATCCTGCGAGACATGCGCCTCGTAGACCATTTGGCATTCGTAGAAATTCCAAATCAAAACGGTTGCATCGGCAAATGCGACTATTAGCTGGCCGTCGACCATTTGTATTTGGATTACCTCCTCCAGGTAGTCCTGGGACATCAGTTCGAAATCGATTTGCGGATTGCTGAGCTTCGTCAAACGCACTTCGCCATAGGAGGTGCCGCGTACCAGCCACTGTCCCGAAGCGTCAAAGGCCAAAGCGGATATCGAGGGTCCCTGCGTGGGCTGGCCGACGAGACCTTGAAAGCTGGCCGCACCGTCAGCCTGTATCTGCCACAATTCTGTGGCAGGGGCATCGGCGCTCGTGTCTTGCCCGGCCGCCACCAGGGCGGTAGGCTGGTCGGTAGCTACGTGCGTGGCCAGTGTGCGCACAGAGCGATCATTCTCTGCAAAGAGACTTCGAGAAGCGACGGCCTGCGGAAAGCTGGCGGTGGCGGCGTTGCCATCGGCCGGCAATCGCAGGATCGCTAATCCCGAATCATGAACTGATGATTTCCCCCCGACGATTACAAAACATTCGGCGCCGATGCGTAGACAGGTGCAGCAATAGGGTTCAATATCTGACTCGACCAGCGTCGTGGTTGGTGCACCCGCCGAATCCAGTCGTAGCACGACGCCCGTGCCCGACTTTTCGATCTCCTCGAAGACGGCTCCCCATACTCCCGCAGGATCCATGCCCAGCAGCGGACTAACAATTTGACCGCGCGCTGCAGGCAAGGCGACACGCTGAGATGCGTTAGCCTGCCACACGAGCAGTTCGCTCGCGCCGGCACCCTCCTCGTCGCTAGCTGAAAGCGCAATTTCCGCAAGCGGGCTGGAAGCCACTTGTAGGACAGCCGTGGCGATTTGCTCAATTTGAAGCGGCTCTAAACTCAGGCGCCACAAGTTGGATTGCAGGTCGACAATCAGCAGTTGCGATTCGTCCAGCCAGCAAATCGACGCGATGGGCGCAACTAAGTCCAGAGGGAACAACGTGTCCCGCAGATCCTTGGCCGGTTGCACCAGCGACCGCCCATCGCCTCCCAGAATCAGAGCTTGTAACGTTTTAGGATGGACGGCGACAAGCTGCCCGAGTCTTCGTCGGCGGATCTGAGGATAGACCTGCTCGCGAAGAGTTGCGTCTTGGAATCCCATCCTGCGTGGAGCCGGCACCTCTGCTGGAAAGTCATTGGCCAGCGCAGAGAGATAGAGCGCGGTGGCTTGGGCTAACTGTGCGGGCAATACTTCTGGCGTCTGCAAGAGCGACATCGCCTCCGCGAAATATTGTTTGCCCGTTTTGAAGGGGGCTCCATCAGCGACCGGCGGGGCTGGTGGAGGTAGTGGACCGGGGCGTTCATAAAAGACCCACAGGGCGATTCCCAACGCTAGGCAACACGCGACGACGGCGGTGAGTTTCAACCATCCAGAGCGTCTCGCCACGGGAGCGGTACCGAGCACGGCCGCTCGCAGGGCATCGACCAGAGCAACGTTGGAGCCAAACCGCTTGTTGGGATTGACGGAGCAGGCACGGCGAATGGCGAGCTCCTCCGCTGCGGACAAGCCCTCCAGTTTTAGCTGGCCTCTCCGCCGATCCTCGATGATTTGACTAATCGCATCCTCTTCAAATGGCAGCTTGCCAGTCCGCAGTTCGACATAGCTGAGCGCCAATGAGAACTGATCCGAATGGGGACTCGATTCTCCGGCCAAACATTCGGGAGCCATGTAGGCTAGACTGCCACCCAGCGATGTGCCGCGGGTATCGGCTCCAGCCCCCAAAGTTCGCGCAACACCGAAATCGCACAGCATCACACTTCCACCCAAGAGCACCAAATTCTCCGGCTTCACGTCCCCATGCTGAACCGCGAACAATTCGCCCGCGTATTCGTGACGCTGCGCGTTTAAGTAGTCCAGGGCTCGTGCCGCATCCATGATATAGACCAACAATTCGTCGACGGGGATCTCTTCGCCGACCGCCTGACGCTTACGCAGCAACTCCAGCAGGTTCCCTTCAGCCACCGGCATGGCAATCACCAATGTCTTCGGCTGATCTTCCTCTCCAACCTGCGGGGTGGCGACGAGTGTCTGGCGCCGAGTGTCATCCATACAAGGATGGGAGCTATCGAGCGGATCGTCGGGTAGGAGCCGTTGCCGTTCATCCAGCAACCACATGGCGTTAAAGGGCATCAGATGCGCATGGCGTATGTGCTTTAGACGCTGGATAGCGCGCAGCTCTTTGCGACCTTGGCGCTCGCGGAGATTCAAGAATTTCAGGGCACATTTGGTCCCGCCCGGCGAGGTGGCTTGCCACACTTCGCCGAAGTTCCCCCGCCCTAAAAATTTCTCGAGCGTATAGCCGGGAATGGGTGTTTGACCCGATTGCCACATAAGCATCAGTCGTGTTGGGCCGTTGGCAAGTTAGGATGATTGCGCGGAATTTAGGCCGCACCAGTAAATTTAGTCATGGCTCTCGACAAGTTTACCAGAACACTAGTCACTTTGGAAATCGATAGGAGATCTCGGGGAGAAACTCGTGAGAGGTCCGCTCAAGCGAAATCCCACTTCACGCGGAAAAAAAAACCAGGACGGTTTGATGCGTTTCCAAGGAGGGAATAAGCGATGTGGGGCCGATGCAAATTTCTTAAATCGATCGCCGTGATTGCGATATTGGGGAGCCCAGCACCGACGACCTTTAGTCAGTCGAAGCCCGTGCAGTCCGAGCTCGTCGCGATGGCCGGCGTTCGCTGCCAATGTGGGCGTTGGACCTGTCCGGACTGCCAACAACAGCGTCTGAGTCAACCTTGCCTACCTGGCCAGTTAAGCCCTCAGCACGACCTTCCCGAGATTGTGGTTGCACCACCCAACTATCGTTCGCCGCTGGGCAGCCCGTCGACTTCGGGCACCGAAATTTCACCGTCGGACGCAGGCGCTCCGCAGCAGCCCCGGCCGCCGCAGACTTACAACCCTGCAGACGCAGGCGCGGCAGCCTCGGCATCGGGCTCCCCCGCTGGGCCGAACGCCAGCAATCTATTTGCTTCCAATGTGGGAGGCGGCGGTGGCGGCAGCTTTGGTTCATCACTGCGAGGAGCATCAACGCCCGAGATGATGGGCGACTTCTTCGGTCCAGGCGCGATGCCTTCGATCATCAGCAATGGCTACGCCTACTATGATCCAGACTATCCCCCGACGTCCGGACCAGTCCCGCCTCCTTCGTCCTACGCTACGCCCGTGCCTGGCGGCGGATACACGTTGGGACGGATGAAGTTGGGTGAGAACAGCTCCCCCATCCCGCGCGACCGCATATTTTTCAACTACAGCCACTTTACCGGGGTGCCATTGAGCACTCAGCCGATCTCGGTAAATCGCTACACTCCGGGCTTTGAAAAGACCTTTATCGACGGGTTGTGCTCGTTCGAGATGCGAACTCCGTTTGGCACGACACTCGACAACGATATCATGGCCAGCGGACCGACCAGCGACAATAATTTCCAATTCGGGAACATGTTCTTAACTCTCAAAGGCGTGTTGCTGCAACATGACAACTGGGTGTTTTCTGCCGGCTCCTCGCTGCTGCTGCCAACAGCCGAAGACACCCGCGTCATCGATCCGATAACAACTCGAGAGTTGCTACGATTCGATAACAAATCGACGCACATCATGCCCTTCATCGGCGGGGCTTACATTCCCAGCGAGCGGCTCTTTGCTCAGTGGATCGTGCAGTGTGATATCGACGCCAATGGTACGCCAGTAAAAGCCACCGATCTAACGGGGACGAGAAAAATAGGGACCCTACAAGACTTCACTCTGCTCTACACGGACGTGAGTCTGGGCTACTGGGTGTACAAATCAGGCCCTGGGCAGCGTCGAGCCATCACCGGAATTGCCCCGCTTGTCGAAGTACACTACAACCGTTCGCTGAACCAAGCTGACAGCATTTCAGATCCCGGCTATCAGATCAATCAGGTGCTAGCGGACTTTGACAATGTCAACATGCAGACCGGGCTGATCTTCGATATTCGCAACAACTCAAGATTAGGCTTCGGCTATGCCACGCCACTTGGGAACAGCTTCGATCGCGTCTTTGACAAAGAGTTTCGCGTGACGCTGAACCGCTACTTCTAGACCTTAAATCAGCAATTCCCGGCGAGCTCGACTTCTGGAGATTTTGAAGCGTCCGCCGACGGTTCCGCTGCGCTGCACTATCGGCAATCGAAATCCGCGGTTCCACCGCTTACTGCAAAAGGTAAAATGGGAAGGTCCAACATCGCGTTGTCCTCAAAACGCCAGGGACACTGCGCGTTGCCTGGTGGTTTCACCTCCTGCAGCAATGTGTATTGTTCCCGCACCGGAGCCAATTTACTTTGCAGCAATTCCATAGTTCCATTCGTCATCTTACACCTTGCCTTTAGCGGCATAGCCGCGGATTTAGATAGCCTGGGGTGGAGCGCCGGCGAGCCCCAGCGAGCCAAGCGCAACCCCAGGAAACCGTACATCTCCCACCCTGCATCATCCCTTTTGCATCCGCGACCGAGAACGAGACTCGACCAGCGCGGGGCACGCCTTCGAGGTCGCGACTACTGATGTAGTAGCGGACTTCGATTGTTTCTTTACCATTTTTGATGGTGGCGTTTATCGCCTGTCCGATACTTTTGATACCAGTCCAGCCTGCCGTTAGAGAGGCTAGTGAACTGGGAACGGGGCCAACAATGTAGTGGCGAGTTTCTTCGCGACCATGACCTTTTTCTGTGGTGTCCTTTGAGCGGAAGCTTGATTCGACTAAGCCTGCTTCATGGGCTACGTTGAATGCCGCTTCAATGGCCTCCAGCAACTTCGGATGATTTGCCTTGACTGCAAACGTGTAGTCGCCCCCACCTCAATTCCGAAGTTTTCGATGTCTACCGGCCCGTCAGCCCCAGAGATAACCGCAGCTACAACCAGAAACAAGACAGAATTAAGAGGGTGGGCGCATCGCCCTCCAACACGGGGATCTTCAACTTGCTCAAAACATGACTGAAATGACAGCACTTGCTCGCTTTGCATTCTTACACTCCGTTTGAAGG
>CAKQNH010000426.1 GCA_934255105.1 uncultured Pirellulaceae bacterium | reverse complement strand
TCTAGAGGTCGGTTCAAGCCAGGAGTGTGCGATGACGCTAGCAAATTTTGAGGCGGTGGTTCTAGGGAACGGTCTGGGGCAGCACGACCGCCACGGGGCCGCAGCCTTGTTGGCGGAAACCGTTTTGCGAAATTTGGTGGATGGAGCCACCCATCATTGTGCTGTATCCCCAGTGGTTATCTTGGGGATTGGGTTTAAGCGAGGAACGCGGCAGGTGGTTGGCTAGGGAGAAAACTTACGCTCCAGCCCGATAGCCGGAAGGTCTCGTTCCGAGCCATAGGTCATAATCACTCGGCCGACGTGCAGAAGTATATTGCACAGGAAGTTCCCAAGGAGCGGTTTGTCGACCTGCAATTTGAGCAGATGTTGTTCAACTTCACCAAAGTAGGCGATGTCGATCGCTTCGAAAAACCACTCAGCTCCTATAGTGGACGCTATTGGTACAACTTGCATTTTGTTTTCGTCGTTGCCGGTCGCGACCGTATCGCATCGAGGGAGCAATTGCAAATGCTAGACGAAGCACTGCAGGCAACAGGGGTCAAGCATCAATACGATTTGGTGGCTAACGCCTGGTTGCTCGATCGCTTGCATGTAGCAAAGCGAGGGAACATCTTGGAGAGCCCTTTTGAAATCGCATTGAGCATTCTGAACAGCAGAGTCGCGAAGAGTTTTTTGGGGTAAACGGGCAGGAGTGCCCGTTCTACGAAGCCACCGAGTGCTGCGTGACGGTGCACTGGGGCAGAGAACTCAAAAAGGTGCGGCCGTAGTATTTGCTCTTGATGCGTGGGTCGAGGATGACGACGATGCCGGTGTCCTGGGCGGTGCGAATCAAACGCCCAAATCCCTGCCTCAGTTTAATTACCGCCTCGGGTAGTTGATAGTCGCGAAACGGATTGCCGCCGGCGGCGCGGATGGCCTCGAGGCGCGCTTCCAACAACGGGTGATCGGGTACGCTAAACGGGAGCTTGGTGATGATGACATTTCCCAGCGCGTCGCCGGGCACGTCGACTCCTTGCCAAAAACTATCGGTGCCAAACAGGGCACCACGAGGATTGCGCTTGAACTGCTCCAGCAATTGTCCGCGAGGCGTCCCGTCAGCTTGGCTGTACAGAGTCATGTTGTTCTCGGCAAACCAGCGACTCATCTTCTGCGCGGTGCCGCGCAGCAGGCTATAGCTGGTGAACAACACGAAGGCTCGTCCCTGCGTGCGCAGCAAGTAACGCGCGATCATCTTGGGGAGTAGATTCTCAAACTCTTTCTTGTGCGATGATGGATCGGGCATGTCCCCCACGACGATCAATTCGGCTTGTCGCTGATAATCAAACGGGCTCCCCTGCTGAGTGGTCAAGCTGCCCGTAGCGCCGATGCGCGACTGGAAGAATTCAAAGCCCCCCTGCCGCCCCGTGGATACGGTGGCGCTGGTCATGATCACGCTGGGGACTTCTTGAAACAACATCTCGCGCATGCGGTGCGAGATGTCTACGGGTGCGGCGTGCATTTCCACTCGCAGTTCACCGCGACGCGTGGTCGTGCGCTCGAGCCAATACACCAGTCCAGCATCCGACTGAGCCAGCCAACTCTTCAAGTCTCCAGAGATGACTTGCAGCCGAGTACCGGCGGAGATCAAATCCTGGCGGCGCGAGGCGTCTTGTGCATTGTCAGACATTTTCAGCAGCGCCGCTGCCAACACCTCTAAGCGGTCGCTCAACAGGTTGGGGATCTCCAGCGGCGAGCGCACGCGGCGGGCAGACGCTGGGTCTTTTCCCATCCAGCTATCGAGATCGAATACCATCTGATCGATTTGATAATGCGCCTGGGTGACTTGCTCGATCATGCGCTGCAAGTCCATGGCTACAAACAGCCCCTTGCCGGTGGCAGGGTTGTAGAGCTTGTTCAGCGCATAGAGGACTTGTCCATTGGTTACTTTCAATCCTAGATGGGAGCTGGCCACCGATTCAAGCGTATGGCATTCGTCCAAGATGGCCACGTCGTAATCGGGGATGATGCCAAAGCCCGCCTGTCGACGCAGGGCCAGATCGGTGAAGAACATGGCATGGTTGACCACCAAGATCTGCGCCCCGTGTACGCGGCGACGCGCGCGATAGTAGTGGCACTGCTCGTAGGTCTTGCAGGCGCGCCCCAGGCAATTGCTGCTGTCGCTGGCGACCTCGTCCCACAGCGATCCCAGCGGTTTGAAGGGCAGACTGCTGAGCGATCCGTCTGAAGTGTTAGACAGCCAACCCTTGAGCTGTTCGAGCTGCGTGAACTCGGTTTCGTTGAGCATGCTGGCGGCGCGTTGACGAGCGATCTCGTAGCGTCGCAGACTGATGTAGTTGCTGCGCCCCTTGACCAGCACCGAAGTAAACTCGCGAGGGATGACCGCGTTGAGCAGCGGCAGATCCTTGTCGATCAACTGCTCCTGCAAACTGATCGTGTGCGTGCTGACCACGACGCGGCGGCTTTTTTTCTGTTCAGGGTCTGCGGGATTGCCTGCGGTCGGCGATTCTTGTTGGTCGGTCGTGGCGAATAGAATGGCCGGTACCAAGTAGGCGAAACTCTTGCCCACCCCTGTTCCGGCCTCTGCGATCAAGTGCCGCTTGTCGGCCATCGCCTGCGCGACAGCTCGGGCCATTGCCAATTGCTCAGGCCGCTCTTCATAGTGCTTCAGGCGTCGCGCGATCAGCCCGCCGGTTCCTAGGATGGAAGATACGTCGAGTGACAATGGTCGAACATCCTTTAGCTGCGCTGCACAAGCTGACCGCTGAGACGGCGCACCAAGTGACGCATCTCCAATACGCTTAGGGTACTCAGCACGCGTGGGACGGGAAGTCCACTTGCCGCCACAATGCTATTGATATCGGTCGGTTCCATCTGGATGGCTTGCAGTACGATCGTCTCCTGTTCGTTTAATTGTAGCTCGGCGGCGTGCCGCACAGTCTGCTCGGGAGATAGCGCAACCCCTTCCACTAGCGGCCCGAGTCCCTCCAGCACATCTTCTGGGGAGCGAACCAATTGGACTCCGTCGCGAATCAGTTGATGGCAGCCGCCAGCGTTGGGGGATGTGACCAGGCCGGGCAGAGCGAACACATCGCGTCCCTGCTCGCCCGCCAAGCGAGCGGTGATCAGCGCGCCTGAACGCTCGGCCGCTTCGATGACGATGGTCCCTAGGGACAGGCCGCTGATCAGCCGATTGCGCTGTGGAAACATACCTTTCTTAGGTTTGGTACCAGGTGGCATTTCACTGATCAGCGCACCGCCGGCGATTATGCGTTCGGCCAATTCTGCGTGCTGCGGCGGATAGATCTCTGCTACTCCGTTGCTTTGCACGGCGATCGTTCGCCCCTCGGCTTCCAGGGCTCCGATATGGGCGGCTGCGTCGATGCCACGCGCTAGACCGCTGACAATCGTCAAACCAGCGCGGGCTAGTCCGCGCGCGAATCGCTCCGCTTGGCTGCGCCCGTATTGGGAAGCACCGCGAGTCCCCACAATGGCGATGCACATCGCGTCAGCGGTTCGCAGCGCTCCGCGCACATATAACAAACTGGGCGGATCGGGGATCTCCCGCAACAGGCGTGGAAATTCCGGCTGGTCGGGAAAGAGAATGTCGATGCCGCGCTGTTGGCAATCATCGCA
Organism: uncultured Pirellulaceae bacterium; assembly: GCA_934255105.1. Taxonomy (GTDB): domain Bacteria; phylum Planctomycetota; class Planctomycetia; order Pirellulales; family Pirellulaceae; genus Aureliella. The sequence goes on along the minus strand of CAKQNH010000426.1, from coordinate 1,475 downwards.
GATGATCAGTGCTTGGTCGCGAAATTCGCTTGAGCGCAAGCGTCGCGCTAAATGCACCCCGACCCCTTCCACTTCGCTCAGTTGCTGGGGGCTGGCGGACAGAATGTCCGTAGCGGAGCCGAAGTGATCGAGCAGCCGTTGCAGCAGGCAGGGTCCGACTCCGGTCGTGATGGCGACCTGCATGTAGTCGAGCTGGCCGCCATCGATCTGCAGCATGCGATCCCTTTAGTGCTCTGTCACGTCAAAAGGTGGGGTAAGCTTCTAGCTTGCCTTCTCAGTGTCAAACGTGGAGGTAAGTTTAACGTGCGTTTGGGGAGGCTAATTTGCGAAACGCAAGTGGGAAGTTTACAGCACTTGTTCGCAAGTTGGAAGCTTACACCACGCTTGACAAGCTGGAAGCTTATCCCACGTCTGACAAGCTGGAAGCTTATCCCACGGTTGACAAGCTGGAAGCTTATCCCACTTGAGGTGCTCAGCTAAAGCGAGCCCATTCGATACCCATCAAAATACAGGCGATGAGCATCAGCAGCGTCGATGCGATGAGCATCACGGTGTATACCGTGTAGGGTTGTTTGGGCTGGTTACCGGTGGCCATGTGCGTCGCTAATCTAAAAAGAGGAGGAGGATACGTGGGGTGGCGAGTCGAAGCGGGACTAAAATAGTTTCGAATCGACGCGATCGCCAGCGCGAACGTAACCCTTTTGAAAGCCGGTCATAATTTCAGCTACCGATGTGTTGTCCGTGACCTTCGTTACCTTCAGTCGGCCCAAGTACTGACCATCGCGATGGACCTCTAGGGTGAAGCCTTCGCGCAGGCCATCGTCGCGTCCCAGCGAGACTTCGACTAGCCCCGTGGTGGATACGGCCGTGATGCGTCCTTTCACTGGCGGCGAGGTCAGCAATGTTTCGGGGCGAATGTCGATCTTCTCCAGTTTCTCCGATGCGGCCGACAGTTGAGCGGCCATCGCGCGTTCGCGTTCGCGTTCGCTTTGATAGATTCCCTGCAGGCGATTGTGTTGGTCGGTGGATGTCACCAGACGCTGGAACAACTGATTGCGATCTTCGCGGGCATCGACCATTTGCTTGCGCAGCAATTCGTTGTCGTCCGTCTTGGCCTTGAGTTCAGCCTGGGTCTGTTTCTCGGTGCTCACGAACTGAGTCAAAGAGGCTTGCGCGTTTTGCAGCTCCTTTTCTTTCTCTTGGAGGACAGTCTTGATTTGACTGAGTTGAGTTTGCAGAGCCCCCAAGACCGAGCGGCGAGCCAATTGCTCCACAGCCAATTCATCTTTGGTCTGCTCAAGCAAGCTGGTCAATTCCGTGTTCTTGCGTTGAGCCGCCTGTGCTTCGGCTTGATATTTCGTGGCCAGTGTCTTTTGGTTGATGTGTGAGGCGTTCACAACCACAGCCAACGAAAAGAAAATGACCGATAGGAGAAATATCAATCCGGTGAATACTTTTCCAAGCAGTGTCATGCG
>CAKQNH010000425.1 GCA_934255105.1 uncultured Pirellulaceae bacterium | reverse complement strand
TGTGATCGGACTCGTCGAGAACATGATCAGCGGCAGCAGCTACAAGTTGGGGGACGTGCTGACCGCGCGCAGCGGCAAAACGATTGAAATCCACAACACGGACGCCGAAGGCCGATTGGTCTTGGCCGATGCGCTGAATGTTGCTCTGGATGAAAGCCCGTCGCACATCGTCGACTTGGCTACGCTTACCGGTGCGTGTGTTGTCGCCTTGGGGACCGAAATCAGCGGGCTGATGTCCAATGACAGCGACTGGCAAGCGGAAGTGCAAGCGGCCGCCGAGCGAGCTGGCGAACTGGTTTGGCCGCTACCTATGCACGATCTGTTTGCCGAGCAGATCCAAAGCAAAGTGGCCGACATCAAAAATGTTGGCGAAGGTCGCTGGGGTGGCGCGATAACCGCCGCCAAGTTCCTGCAGGAATTCGTCGGCACTACACCTTGGGCACACTTGGATATTGCCGGTCCAGCCTTCGCCGATTCGGCCAAGGACTTCATGGACGCAGGTGGCACCGGCCGCATGCTGCGCACGCTGGTCGAACTGGTCGAACGGATTAAATAACTATAGGCATCGTGAGAAGAATTACTGTCGTAGCCGTTCACATATCGCCCAGTTCCCAGACGCTGTGATAGGCGTCATGCAGTTCAAAATAGTCGATCAGCTCGCCATAAAATGGATGAATAGCCAAGGTGGCACTGTCTCCGATGACTCGCAACAATCGCTTGGCACGAGTCAGCGCCACGTTGGTGCGGCGCGTATCGGCTAGAAACCCAATCTCGCTAATAGTATTGCTGCGCACGAAGCAGAGCACGACAGCTTCTTTCTCGCGACCCTGGAATCCATCGACGGTGTCGATCTCCAACCCCTCCACTTGCAATCGATTGCGCAACAGCCGAACTTGGGCCGCGTAGGGTGCAATGACCGCTATCTGGCCGGGGTCGAGCCCCAAATCCAGCAACTGTTGCACCTGCTGAATAACCCACGTGGCCTCGCGTGGATTGCATTTGCTCTGGCCATGGCGTTCGAGTTCCTCGTACCACTCGGCACCCGCGGTGTCCCAGAATTCAATGATCGGCAACTGGCCAGCCAATTCCTTTTGGTCGACCAGATCGGCCAGCGTATGGGATTTGACCGATGCGTCGGCGATCAACTGGCCATCGTAAAACTGTTCGCTGGAGAAGTTCATAATGGTTTCGTGCATGCGATACTGCACCACCAAACGTTGGTACACCTGCTGGTCGAAATCCTCGATCAGGCGTTCCATAGTACTGCGCGAGAAACCTTCTTGTGCCGCTTCAGTGGAGACCACGGTCGGGGGCAATTGGCAATGATCGCCCGCCAGAATCAAGCGATCTGCGCGCAACATGGCTTGCCAGATCGTCGGTTCGGTACACTGGCAGGCTTCATCGACTACGACTAGATCGAACCGGCGATCGCTGAGTAGATCGTCATCGATGGTGGTCGTCGTGCAGATGACATCGGCCGAGTCAATGATGCTGCGAATTGTATTGCGTTCCAGCGCCCGAGCTTCGTGTTTCAAACGCCCCGCTTCAGCATACAGTTCGCCGCGTTCGCGATTGGCGTCGCGCGATCGCGATGGTTTGGCAGCAGCCTGCATCAATTTGTCGATATCGCGCCACATTTCGCGCACCACGTGGCTCATGCGATCAGCTTCCACCAATTCATCGAGCGTATGGCCACGCAAGGCTTCGAAGACTCGCGCAGGATGTCCCACGCGGACGACATTGGGCATGCGCGCTACCAAGCGTTCGAGCAGGTTATCAACGGCCGTATTGCTTGGCGCACAGGCCAGCACGCGTTGGCCCATTTGTACGGCTTGATAGATCACCTCTGACAGCGTGGTGGTTTTGCCGGTGCCGGGGGGGCCGTGGATAATGGCCACATCGCGGGCCGACAGGGCGAACCGCACGGCGGCTTGCTGCGGTGGGTTGAGTTCGCTGGCGAAGTCGATCTTGGGAGGCTGGTGGAAGCGTGGCGACTGTTCGCCCAGCAGACAGTCTCGCAAGCGACCGGAAGCCCCCGTCAGTTTGCGGACTGCAGCCATGGCGGACAATTGCCGCCGACGCGTGCTCTCGTCGGGAGACAGGTCGAGCCGAAATCGATCGGACTCAGGCCAGCGATCCACGGCGATCTGAATCGTGTTCGACGTGCGGCGGCTGATGACTCCCGGCACCCCATCATCGCTCGGATCGCCATTGTCGGACAGGACGACAGGCGAGCCGACTTTGAGGCGATTCATCGGCAAACGATCTGAATTTGCTTTGACTAAGTCGAGCAGCAAGCGGCCGGCCAACCCGGTGCGATGATCCGATAGCTGCAAGTTGACGATCGTCTCGCCGGTCCGCTCGGCATCGCCGCTGCGTTGAAGCTGGCGGCGATCAGCCATGCGCTGGCGCTCCGCTTCCCCCTCCATGGCCAACCAACGCTGCATCTGAGAAAAATAGGCATCATGTGAAAAACTCATTGGGTCTCGGTGCCTATCTCTAGATCGCCGGGCACGATCCACGAAGCCAGATAGCCCAGCGCAAAGGTGCTCGCGGCACCGGTCAGCGCTAGCCACGGCACGGAGATAACCCAGTCGTAATATGGTGCGACAAACTGCGCAATCGACAGAACTGCAAAACCGCCGGCACAGCCGATCAAGGCGGCCAGTTGGCCCACGCGGCGAGTCATGATGCCCAAGGCGAATAAGCCCAAGATCAACCCGGACGAAAACCCCGCGATCCGCAACGCATTGCTCACCACCGTGTCGCCAAAGTTTTGTGCGGACATGCCAATCGCAATCTGCAGTACCCCAAAAGCGATCGCCAAGTAACGCGTCTGCGCGAGCAACTGGGCTGGCTGTAGCTCGCGGTGCGCCCGTCTGCGGATGGGAATGACGAAGTCGTTGATCACCGCAGAGGCTGACGAGTTGAGCGAGCTGGACAGAGTCGACATAGCAGCGGCCATGATAGCGGCCAGCATCAGGCCGACCAAGCCGGTGTTTTTGGGAAACACGTGGATGATGAAGTGTGCAAAAACTTGATCCGCCTTCTCGGGCACATCTGTCACCGCTGCGTGCGAATAATAGGCGGCCAACTGGATGCCGATGAACAGGAACAGAGCAAACTGCGCCAACACCACGAATCCGCTGGCCAACAGCGCGCGGGCTGCATCCCGCTGACTACGAGCGCTCAAGTAGCGCTGGACCATCATCTGATCTGTGCCGTGTGTGCCGATGGTCAAAAACGCGCCGCCGAATACGCCACCCCAAAAGCTGTACTTAGCGTTCCAATCGAAGTCGAAGACTTGCAGCTTCTGGTTGGCCTCGCAGAACTCCCACAGAGTCGTCCAGCCACCGGGGATGTTGGCGACGATCACAAAGACGCTGGCAACTCCTCCCAGCATGTAGATCACGAACTGGATGCAATCGTTCCACACGACCGACCGCATACCACCGAAATAGGTGTAGATGATCGTTACGGTACCCACCACGATGGCGCTCAGTGGTAGAGGCCAGCCGACCAGTATTTGCAGCACGCTGGCCGCTAGGAAGAGTCTCAACCCATCCCCTAAATTGCGTGCTACCAAGAAGATCAACGAAGCTATTCTCTTGGCTCGTTCTCCAAACCGCAGACCTAGCACCTCGTAAGCGCTCGACAGGCTGCCACGAAAATAGAGCGGCAACAGCACTTGTACCACGATCCAGCGACCACAAATGTAACCCATGGCCATTTGTAAAAATCGCATACCGGTCGGGCCATAGCCTTCCCCCGGCACCGACAGCACGGTAGCCGTGCTCGTCTCCGTGGCCACAATCGATCCGAGAATTGCCCACCAAGGCAAATTCCGATCACCCAACAGGTAGGATTCGACCGACGTGTTCTTGCCGCTCAGATAGAGCCCCAATGCGATCGAACTGCCGACAGCGACAATCAAGACAATTAAATCTACGGTGCCGATGGCAGACGGCATGAATCTCTCCGCTGGGGTCACTGAAGGGGGTGGCGCTCAATAGTGCCCATACTAGCAGACGGGGCGATAGGCGACAGCCTTTGCATGTGTAAAATGGGGCGAAGTTCTGCCTTAACCACTAGCTCAACGGTAACGCCTCTTGAACGTCCCCTCTGCCGATCACTCCGCCATGACAACCGAGTTGCGCAATGAAAACTCGGCCAATATCGATGCTTTATCAACCCTTGAGATGGTCGATCTGATCAATCGCGAAGATCAACGGGTGGCGCACGCGGTTGCGGCCGAGCGCGAACCGATCGCAGCGGCTATCGATGTCATTACCCAGCGCTTGGCCAGCGGCGGACGACTGCTTTACATCGGTGCTGGAACCTCCGGACGACTGGGCGTGCTGGACGCTTCAGAATGTCCCCCTACCTTTAATACCCCGCCACAAATGGTCGTCGGCATTATCGCCGGCGGCCGCGAAGCGCTGACCAATGCCATTGAAGGTGCGGAGGATAATCGGCAGTTGGCCATTGATGACTTGCGCGCACATAGCCTATCTGAACGAGATGTGTTGGTCGGCATTGCCACCAGTGGCCGAACGCCCTATGTCATCTCCGCGCTGGATTATGCGCGTTCGATTGGCGCGGCGACTATCGGACTGGCTTGTAACGCCCAGTCGGAAATGGCCAAAAGCGCACAGATTATGATTGCCCCCATCGTAGGCCCAGAGGTCGTCAGCGGGTCTACTCGACTCAAAGCGGGCACTGCGACCAAACTGGTGCTGAACATGCTGACTACCGCCACGATGATCAAACTGGGCAAAACCTATGGCAATTTGATGGTCGACCTGCGCGCCTCGAACCAAAAACTCAAGGTTCGTAGCATCCGCATCGTGCAAGCCATTACCGAGGTGTCTGATGCGCGGGCGGCGGAGTTGCTACAGCTCAGCGACGGCGAGGTGAAGACCGCTATCGTTGTGGAGCTAGGACAAGTTTCGCCGGTGGTGGCTCGCGAGCGACTCAAACAAGCCGATGGTAAATTGCGTGCAGCGCTCGGCGGGTAGGGAGAGAAGGTCTAGCAGTTGTCCCAACTGCTAGAACGTAGAGCAGTTGTCCCAACTGCTAGAACGTAGAGCAGTTGTCCCAACCGCTAGACCGTAGAGCAGTTGCCCCA
>CAKQNH010000424.1 GCA_934255105.1 uncultured Pirellulaceae bacterium | reverse complement strand
CTATTTATTTAAACGCAGAGATCGCAGATTGAGATTTGTTAACCCAATCCTACCGAATCGACGCGACCATTTTTACACCAGGCAAATCCACCCAGATGTCCCAAAGCACCACCGATTCGTCAGGCCACCACTCGGCCGATCTAAGGCCATTGAAACCGATCATATGGCAAGCCGTTCCCACTGTTCACGTGTGGCTCAGTTCACGGTGACGGCGCTCTGGCGCGGCCGTTCGGTGCCTCGACGCTTTTCGCGGAGTGTGAAGCTTACATAAGTAGGCATCAGCACACGGGACATCGATGTCCGCCGGCCGATGGATTGAGAGATTGCCTGCAGCGATTGCGGTGTCGCATGGACGCTTGCCTGCGCGGAGGCCGTCTGCTCAACAGGTGCCACTCTATACTGCGGTTTCCCTGTGGGACCGACGCCCAGCCGCGAATATTTGTGAAGATGGCTCGGCCGCTCGCAACGCAAGATATCAGTAGCGTTTTCAGTGGACGGAAAGTCGCTGGAAAGGGACCTGGAAGGCCAGAGATCGAAGAGAGCTGCAGTGGTAGGGTTCGGCGCGGCCCGCGAGTTGATTCCCGCAGCTTAGCGCTGTCACGGCTTTGTGGTGATAGATATTTAAATGTGGTTGGTTCCGATGGCTTTCGCGACCAGAGAATGCCGACGACGGAGCGTCGAGCCCCATTGGAATACCGACGGCGGAGCGTCGAGCCACATTGGAATAACGACGGCGGAGCGTCGAGCCACATTCCGAAGCAGGCTGCTGGTCAGTCGCTGCCATAGGAGCGACGGTAATGTTGGCCGCTGCCACCACATTTGTGGCAGCAGGGCTCATAGCGCCCACTACCGTCACAGCGGCGACAAACAGAGCTGAAATCTCCAGTGCCGTCGCAGCGACGACACGGCGCTGTGCGGCCACTGGTGAATGTGAAAATCCCGCTCCCCTGGCAACCACGGCATTTGCCTCGGAACTTGCCACTCCCCTTGCAGCCGCCACAAGTCCAGTTCATATGTCCACTGCCATCGCAACTGTTGCAGGTCCCTGAGACCTCGTGTATACGAACACCAGCGACACGTAAATTGAGCGTGTCGGTTTTGTGGCGATGATTGCGTGTGAAGTTGTAATCGCGATTCCCTGTGCGAGTGCTCCCCACGCCCAGCAACTCCTTGGCCATAAATTCAAAAAATCCCATTCGCCTAGCCCCCGGTAAATGATCGCTGTTCCAATTCTCCACTGCAACCTTAACGCGATCACTGAACGAGTTGTGACAGCGGGAATCGCAGATAATTCTTTTTCAGAATGCGTCTGAGGACGATGCCGCTGACACTTACCACTGCTCTTCGAACCTATGGTGCGACTTCTATGGTGGCTGCAGAGGCTGACCGATGGCCGTCTGGGACCCGATGGTATTTAGCTCCGGCAACTAATCCGGACTGCTATAGTCTATAACTGCCTTCTATACCTTCCAATACTTGACTAAATAACAGCTTCCACCATGACGCATCAGAACACACATACCCTGCTATCATCTCTGGGGGTCGGGGCTCCTATAACAACGCTCTACACTCTCGGTGGACAGACGATCGCGTCGGAGTACTCCTCGATTGCGTTGCTTCAACTGTTACCACCATCCAAAAGACCCACACAACTACTATTGGCTTTGACTCCCGAAGCGATAAAGAAGCATTCGAACCGCATTGTCGAACAATCGGAGCAGCTAGGCGTCGCTTGCCGATTTATTGAAATCGCGGGTAATGAGTTGCCCGATGATAGCGCTGTGTTTCTCGAACGGGTAGCCCGCGAAATTCCGGAAGATTCGCAGGTAACACTCGACGTAACCCAGGGTCTTCGCCATCATGCGTTTTTGTTTTACGCTCTGGCTCTCTATCTGAGTCAGTGCCGTGGGATCGACGTTTTGGGCGCATGGTATTGTCGCTGGGAGATTTCACGCGACGACTCGGTCCCACGACCATTTATCGACTTGATGCCAACCCTAGACCTGACCCAATGGTTCCATGCACTGGCCGTCTTCAACGCAACGGGGTCGCTGAGACCAATTTCGAAATTGGCTACGGCAAATCCTGCAAGTCTGGAACTTGGAAAAAAGCTGGACGAGCTGAGCACCTTTTTTCTCAACGGAAGTCCAATTGAAGCGGGACGCACCGCCAGTCAAGCTGTCCAGACTCTCGCAGGTACGACTTTGGCTCCAATTCCCCTTCATCAGGAGATCGAGACTCAGCTAGCAAACCGATTACACCAGCTCGCAGGACAAGATTTTGCTGGCGATTCGAAGAAATCAGTCCAATTGGATCAAACCGAATTGGAGCGACAGACCTGTTACATCGACCATTATTTTCAGACGGGGCAACTGAACCTTGCCTTCGGCCTGCTGCGCGAGTGGATTGTCAACTGGATAGCGATTCAGCGGAGCGAGACTGATGAGTGGTTGCAACGGCGGTGCCGCGAGAAGATCGAGCACGGCCTCGGCGGGCTTGTACAAGTTTTTACGGCTAAAGATCCGGAAGACGAGAAACGCAAGCGATACCTGCATCAATCCATTCGTGACACGCTTAACGAAAGCCAGCGGGGATGGGCAAAACGCTGGAATAGGGTCTGCGACATACGCAACTCTTTACAGCATCATGGGATGAAAAGTGCCATTTTTGACGTCGATCGAGCGGATGTTCGAAAAGCCGAACAAGACTGGCGGGACAGGCGCAACTGGCAGCCACCGCCAAAATTTGGTGGAGGTCAGGGACGCTTACTGATTTGTCCAATCGGCCTCACCCCGGGAGTTTTGTTTTCGGCAGCTAGCCATGTCCAACCTGACCGGATTCTAGTGATCGCGTCAGAGCAATCCGCAGTTTTCGTGGAGGAGGCGCTGAGCCAGGCGAACTGTGGTGCCGAAAAACATGTGCTGCTCATGGAAAACATACACACCGGCATCAACGAATTCGATAGACTGGTCGCCGAATCGGCTCCCTCACTGTTTGAAGCCGATGAGATTCACGCCAACTTTACAGGCGGTACTTCATTGATGGGGGCATTGGTCCATAGGCTCGTGGCTAGAGGTCGTCGCGAATACCAAAGAGCTGTACGCGAATTCGTGTTAATCGACAAGCGTCTCCCCCAGGAGCAACGCGACCAGCCTTGGGAATTAGGGAACGTCTATTACCTCGATGGCCAACCAGCGAGCCTACAAATTGATGATAGTGGACCATCAGAGACAGGGGATAGCGGTTGAGCATACGATCCAAATATGACGTGAACTGGAGCGGCTAGTCGAGTCCTTATTCCGGCTTCGAAATGTAGATGGGCATAGGATTGGACTGGTTTTCGACCGAAAATCTGACTTGGGTCAATTTTGTAGCTTGGACTTCCGGCGCTGCAGCGAAATCGAAATTGGAGTATCAAACGGGGCGTTCCGTTTGGCGATGAAACTTGGGTCGCGGAGACGGCCCGACGCTGCAACTTGGCATCAACCATGCGTCCGACAGGGCGGCCAAAGAAGCTGGCACGTTAGGGAGTCGCTCAATTCGTCAACCGAAACACCCTTAGCTTGGCCGTTGCCATCTTCATCAAGTAGAGGATTTGGATTGTTGGCGACATAAGCTCAGCGATCGTACAATGGACAGGCAGTCGTGTTAGAAAAATCAAAATGGGATTAAAACGTATGGCAATGAACGCCGTAAAACCAGTCGGGCACGTTGATGATCAACATTGCTTGACTGCCGAAGTCCCAGCATCAGTGCCGCCTGGTCCGGTTACGGTGTTAATCGTTTCCTGCTCGGGAGCGGCGGACGCAGGCGATGAGTGGATTACGGGCGTCGCCCACGAGTGGTCGGATGATTTGGACGACCGTCGTCAAGACATCTATTCATTGACCGACGGGGAGCCGGTTCGTGAACCCTGATGAAATCTACCTTGCTAATTTTTCCATTTGGCGGTAGCGCGGGGATGAAACTGCGGCCAGTGTTGCTGTTGTCAGAACCGATTGGCAACGTGCCCAAGGTGCTTAGTCTCTTTGGAGATCGCAAGATGCACAGATTTACGCCGCTCGTCGTGTTTGTAACACTTTGGATGTGCCCAACGGCGACTTGGTACGCTTGGGGGGATGGCCCGACGAGTGTCAAGATTAGCGACGAGACTCGCAGGCCAACTGACGGCGAGGAGATTGGCGCTGAGCTTCGCCATAGTCACGCAAAGCCCCGCAGGGATTGACGCTACCGTGCTCCAACCATGATCGGAGACTTCTTCGGCGGATCTCCGCTGGGATTTCATGCGGATTCGACGCTTATGCAGATGGCACATCGCTGTTGAAGGTTGAGAACAACTCGGTGCGATTGCAACCTTTCCTTGGTGGGCTCTACACCCCATCTGATCGTTGGTATGCCCAAGGCTTTGTGCAATACGACGTGGCCGCCAACGGCAATCGAGTGCTGATCAACTCTGCCGGCAACGGCCTCGCGCAAGCTGGCAAGCTGACCGATTCCAGCAATCTCTATTTTGACGGTGGCATCGGATACTGGGCATACCGCAATCGGGCATCGCGCGGGCTGACTGGTGTGATACCGGCTGTTGAAGTCCACCAGAACTTGGCAATGCAGGCCGGTGACGTCGTCTCGGGTGGGCCATATCAGGTCGGCAATTTCGGCGGGACCAGCAGTTTGACCAATTTGGTCGTCGGCTCCACCTTCGAGTTCGCTCAACAATCGCAACTGACCGTCGGCTACACGACGCCCGTCGGTGGTGGCTCTGACCGCCAATACAACGGCGGATTACAGGTATTCTACAATCGTACGTTGGGTAGATAAGCTGTCACACTCATGGGCGGAGTACACCAAGTGCAGCCGTCCCGAGCCTCTGATAGCGACAGGCACGACAAGCAGCGATTGCAGCTCGCTGCAGAAGGCGCAGCACTCAGCACGCGAAACGGTGCGAATTGCTGCAATTGGGCGCTGCAATGAGCGCAGCGCTTTGGAACATGGGGGGACGTCGTTTGAGTAAGGAAAAACAGGGGGGAATCCAACGTTTCGTTACTCGAAATGCAAATAGCGGAGGAGGGATTCGAACCCCCGACACGCGGATTATGATTCCGCTGCTCTAACCGACTGAGCTACTCCGCC
>CAKQNH010000423.1 GCA_934255105.1 uncultured Pirellulaceae bacterium | reverse complement strand
AAATGGTGAAGAATCCTGATGTGCTCGCCCGCGCCCAGCCGAACATGACTTTGCTGAAGGCGGTCTTGCGAACCAAGCATCTGATGAACCAGGAAGTGCTGAAAGCGGCTCATCAACTGGTCAAGCGAGCCGTGGAAGAGATGATGCAGCGACTTGCTCGCGACGTGCGATCGGCATTCACAGGATCGCTCGACAGACGTACTCGCAGTACCCTGAAAGTCGCCAAGAATTTTGACATCCGCACCACCATCCGCCGAAACCTGAAACACTATGATCCAGTACACCACCGTTTATTGATCGAGACCCCTTACTTCTATTCACGTGTTCGCAGGCAGGTGGATCGTTGGCAACTGATTATTTTGGTCGACGAATCTGGAAGCATGATGGACAGCGTGATCCACTCGGCGGTTACCGCATCGATCTTTTACGCAATGAAGATGATGAAGGTAAACCTTTGCATCTTCGACACCAACGTGGTCGACTTGACCGATCAGTGCGTTGACCCGGTTGAAACCCTGATGAAAGTTCAACTTGGTGGCGGCACCGACATCGGACAAGCGGTCGCGTATGCGGCTGAATTGGTCGAGAACCCGCGCAGGACGATCGTTGTATTGATCACCGACTTTTATGAAGGAGCGCCTGAGCAAAGACTTTTGACCGCGTCGCGGAAACTGGTGGAAAGCGGAGTCACTTGTTTGGGGTTGGCGGCTTTGGACGAAAATGCGAATCCAACCTACGACCGCGAGCTGGCGGGTCGGTTGGTGAGAATGGGTTGGCATGTGGCGGCGATGACTCCCGGTGAGCTTGCCCATTGGGTTGCTGAAAAGGTGCGGACATAAACCAATGGCGCGCGATGACTTAATGAGCCTAACGGTAGACGATCTCGCCTCATTGACCAATCGAGGAACGGTAAAGCGGGCAGAAAGGGAACTGACTGCATGCCAATTGGAATTCGAGATCAAGGAAGACAGCGATGGCCACTTGCTGGTGAAGTGGTCCGATGGAATCGAATGCGTTTTTCAGGCAGGAGGAGCGGTGCATGAGGCGCGATGCAGCAGTGGTGCAGTGGGTATTACGCGGCACATTATCCGCTCGGTTCTCGCATATCAGAAGTATCAACGCGGCGGCGTAGCGCCAGCGAATGATGGCTCAGGCAGAACCTCCGGCGAAGTCGCTGTCGTGGATTCGCTTTCGCCGAGCGATGCTGGCGATCGATTTGCCGAAACAACCGAACAGACTGTTGCAGCAACAGATGTGCAGGGGGATAGTCTGGCGGCTTGGGATCCAGGTGAATTTACCGACAACGATTTGCTCGCTCGCTTTGGAAAGGGAGCGATCCAACGAGCACGCACACGGTTCGAAGCGGGGACGTTGGTTGAATTGACTCGGGGAAGTAAACCATTTGCGACCTTTCTGGATGAAAACTGCTTCGTGCGTTTCATGGTGCGCGGAGACCTGCGGTACGTCGCAGCCGATTGCTCAGAAGCGACACTAGCCCGGTTTGTTGCGATGGCCGTTTGGGCATTTCGCAAATTGCCCAAGGACCAGCAGGTCGGGTTGCTCAGTTTGCAGCAATCACAGCCTGAAGTGCCCGTCTCGCTGTTGCAGCAGTTGCAAGTGTTGTTGGACGAGTCGTTCGGCCACGGCATTGCGCGCGCGCCCAACGCATGGCTGGCACGCTTGACGCGATTGGAGGAAGCGATGCGGAAGGATTCGCTGGTATGGCCCGCAGAATTGCTCTGTGAGTTGTCCCATGAGATCGAGTTGTACGCCCAGCATGATGCAAGGTTTGAACCTCAGCGAGTCGTTTTCTTAGTTGGCGAGTTGATTGCAAGGTCGCGAGCAATCCATCGCAATCTGACAACGGTCCCACAGTTGCTGATCCGCGGCAGTCGTTTCGATCGACCGATCGACATTGCCAGCGCCCGCTATGTAGGCATTGGGATGTCCGTGCGCCCCGGTCGCGCGCAAACGACGTTCAACGCTTTTTTTCAAGATGCAGATACAGGGATTTTAGCCACGGTCGAACGAACGTTTTCTAACCAATCGGAGAAATCGTTTCAGGAACTTGCGCAAACGACCTTGTATCGCGGAATAACTTTGGCTGGTCTAGCCGGATCGCAAATCCTACTGAAATCTGGCAAGCGAATGGCAAGCGGAGAACTCGTGCTGCCACGAAGCGCCTCAGCGTTTGCTTCGAACCCTCAAAGTTTTCAATGGGAGCAATTGAAACCCCCGCTGGCTGCCGAAAGCTTTGCGCATCTAGCCAGTCGGTGGGCTTTTTTGCCGCCATCGTATCTAAGGCCTCGTCGCCGTACCGACGGGTTGCACGTGGTCGCGATCGCACGTGTGGAGAATGCCTGTTTTAACCCTGTCGAGCAGAGGATTGAAGCGGGATTGGTTGATCACGGTGGTAGAGTTGCGAAGATGGTTTTGCCATTTCACGCCCGCGGGGCGAGCGGATTCGATCGTTTTCTAGTCGAGCTGGAAAGCCACGGTGACGCGGCCAGGTTCATTGCAGGTCATGTCACTATGGCAAACCAACAATTGACCATTCTTCCGCTGGCGGTTGTGATCGAGCTAGGCGAGATTCGGCATGCAATTTTTCCGCTGTGGAGCCAAGATCGGGATGCGAATAAAACGCAGGCTAAAGCGGTCGCAGGCTTCGCCGCTGCTGACGTAACGTTCAGCGACCAAGGGGATGCAACAAATCCGCTGAAGCAATTCTTCGACCGACTGTGCCACTTCAACGGCGAGATAGTGTTGCTGGGGATTGAAAGCGGCGCAGATACAATTGAACGTCTCGCCGCCGAGCTTATCGAAGTAGCGACGTCCATCGGCTTTTTGCGAATTGCCGCTTTGATCGAGCAATTGCGAAACGAGCTAATGCGCGGCAAAAATGACTTCCACCATGACATCACAAAATCAATCCAGTTGGCCCAGCAACTGTCGTTGATCGGGCGGATTGAGGCGATGTAATCGGCGACAAACTGAATTGAACAATCTACAGTGCGCACGAACCAGCGTTGATTTGAGTACAATGCATGGGCTCAGTTTGTCGATTCCTAGAGCGCAGATGAGCACGCTACATTAATCCCGATATGAATACGAAGGTTGACCTATGCTGCGAGCACTGACTCCCTTTGCAATGATCTTCGTCAGCATTGCGTTCCAGACTTGCTTGACGGCGCAGGAAGCGAGCGATACTCGAGTTGCTTACGATCGCTGGGAGAATGGCGTTTCCAGCGATCCGGACTATTTCCCGATTGCTGTGTGGTTGCAGAGTCCCCACAACGCCGAGCGATTCAAGCAGGCCGGCATCAATCTGTACATCGGGCTTTGGAACGGACCAACCGAAGAACAGTTGGTCGCACTGCAGCGGGCTGGTATGCCGGTGATCTGCAGTCAGAACGACTTGGCGATGAATTCCGAACATGCAGACCTGATCGTGGGCTGGATGCATGGCGACGAACCGGACAACGCTCAGGCGATACGTGGTGGTGGTTATGGACCTCCGATCGAACCCAGCGTGATCGAAAAACAATACAATCAAATTAAGATGCGAGATCCCACTCGCCCGATCCTTCTGAATCTTGGACAAGGTGTGGCGTACGACAACTACATCGGTCGTGGCGTACGGAGAAATCATCCCGAAGACTATCCGCTCTACATTCGTGGGAGCGACATCGTTTCCTTCGATATTTATCCTGCCGTACACGATAAGCCCGAGGTAGCCGGGAAGCTGGAGTTCGTGCCGCGTGGCGTCGAGCGTTTGCGCCGCTGGTCGAAAGATGAAAAGATTGTCTGGAATTGCATCGAAGCCAGTCGCATCGGCAACAAGGAAGTCAAGCCGACTGCGAAGCAGATTCGTGCCGAGGTGTGGATGTCGCTCATACGGGGATCCAGAGGACTTATTTACTTTGTCCATCAGTTCAAGCCCACCTTCAAAGAGGCGTCCCTGCTGAGTGACCCTGAGCTTCTGTCGGCGGTTACCTCGATCAACCGACAGGTTATCCAACTTGCGCCGGTATTGAATAGTCGGGACATAACCGACGCAATCGTGTTCGCCTCACCGCTACAGGAAACTTCTATTCAGGTGCTGGTTAAACGCTACCAGGGATCTTTGTACCTGCTGGCATCGAATGAGAGTCCCAATTCCGCGACGGCAGTGTTGCAGGTTGCGGTACCGCTGGCGGATGGCGCGAAACTGAAACCCATTGGCAGTGAATCACCGATTGAGATCCGAGACTCGAAGATCGGGCTCGAGCTCCCCGGGTACGGGATCGGACTTTATCGAATCCAAGAATCATCGCCTCGTCCGTGATAGTCGTTGATCGCTCCGCCGATCAGTGCTCTTCGTGAATGGCGCATCGGTAGCGTTAACGCATACTGCAAGCGACCATAGCAACTTATCGGTGGAGCGATCAGCGGCTAACATGTGCGTGGCAACTTATTATTCCAACCCAGGCTTTATGGGAATGAGTCGGCACTGGTGCCAGATCGCGATTCCGTTGGCTGGGGCAATTTACACAACTCAGGAGTCTAAGATGAGAATCGCTTCGCCGATCAACGTATTGGGGATGTTCCCTTTGATGCTGGCTGGTCTGCTCGTATCGCTGGCGGTCGAGTCCCACTTGTTCGCCGAGCCACCCGCTGCGGAGGTGTCGACCGAAATTCCTCAGTGGGTGGATCTGTTCAACGGTCGCGATTTGTCGGGATGGGCCAATGTCAACACTGGGCCGGACACTTGGACGGTCAAGGACGGTTTGCTGGTATGCAGCGGTAAGCCTATCGGCGTCATGCGATCGCAGGAGCAATACGAGAATTTTATTCTGCATATCGAGTGGCGGCACATGCAGCCTGGGGGCAACTCCGGGGTATTTGTGTGGAGCGAGGGATTCGTTCCGGAGGGTAGATCGCTTCCCAAGGGAATGGAGGTGCAGATGCTCGAACTGGATTGGGTCAATCAGCACCCTTTGGAGAATGGCGAACCCAATCATATCGGCTACATTTCCGGTGAGTTGTTCGGTGCCGGCGGACTTACGGCCACACCTGACAATCCGCGTGGCAGCCGCAGCATGTCGCGGGAGCTGCGTTGCAAGGGTGCCGGCCAATGGAATGTCTACGATGTCGTGTG
>CAKQNH010000422.1 GCA_934255105.1 uncultured Pirellulaceae bacterium | reverse complement strand
CGCGATGTCCAAGTGTTTCTCGGTCTTGAGGGGGATCAGCTCCTAGCTGTTAAGCAAATGGCTATTAAGCTTGACCGCGAATTCTACAATGAGCGGCGTGCTAGGCGAGTTGAGCAACTTAAATCTGTCCTTTCTGAATTGAGGCCCGAGCAAGCGAAGAAATTTGACGATATCTTGAAAGACTACTGAGCGAGGCCGATAAGCAGCGCCCGGTGAGAATTCCGACAGAAAGATAGAGACAGAAAAATATCCCCGCGCGCACATTTTTTGCCTCCATTTCCTGTCTTGCTCTTTGCGGTCAACGGAGAAGACGCGCGACCATGCTTTTTCACCTGCTTAACACCCGTTTCGTCAGGCCAGCCCCGACCACTGCGGCGTTGGGATGGCGGGGCACTAGCTTCAAAGCTTCTTCACCAGCTAGAAGTGCTCGCCGGGACCGCCCTACTCTGCCTCGGCCACCGACAATGAATAACTTGCGCCGGCCTGCAAGCACATGTCCATCACCTCGACGGGTGCCTGCACGGGTACGCGTCGATCAGCGCGAATCAATACTGCTTGCCCTATCGGATTATTGACTACCGCCTGAGCCAACAAACGCCTGAACTGGTCGTTGTCCAAGGTCTTATTATTGACGACGATAGCCCCCTCCTGGTCGATATTGACGATCATCTCCTGGGGCTCGACTGTCATCGGCATGGCGTTGGCCGCAGACGGCAAGGGGATATCCAGCTCGCGATCCTCTTGGCTCAATCGCGACGCGACTAGAAAGAAGATCAATAGCAGAAAAACGACATCGATCAGCGGTGTCATACTCAGCACCGCCAGCACCTCGCCACGCTTTAGTGTGACTGTCATGGTAGGCTAGTTCCTCTGTTACTTGTGTCGTATGGGAGGAGGTGTTGCCAGAGGTACTTCCAATGTTCCTCCAGGGCTACCCGCACGGCGAGCGGCTTCAGGCGGAATGGGCGGGGCGGCTTGCGCCAGCTCACGGCGATACAGTCCACGTTCGTTGAGATCAAAACGCGTGCGTCCCTCTTGGGATTCAAAACGTGGCATCAGCCGCCGCAGCTCCCTGTCGATCGTCGCCAACATTTTAGTAATGCGGCCTTCGAAATAGTGAGCACAGATCGCGGCGGGAATAGCCACGGCCAGCCCGCCTAGGGTTGTTACCAGCGCCACGTAGATACCTTCCGCCAAATACTCGGCTTTGTTCGAACCGGCTCCTAGCTGAGTGGTATCGTGAAAAGCGATGATCATGCCCCACACCGTACCGAGCAAACCGATCAGCGGGGACACAGCGGCAGCCAGAGTTAACCAGCGCACATTGCTGTACATCCGATCCGCCTCGCGCTGCGAACCCTCTGCTAAAGCGGCTTCCACTTCGGGGATGGGACGCCCTACTTTGCGCAACATATCTTGCAGGATCTGAGAGGCGGCACAACGATAGCGCTCGGCCGACTCAAACAATGCTTGCGGATGAAAAGGACCGACCTCCTCGCACGCGCGACGCACCTCGCGGCGTAGGCCACTTGGGAAAAGCTTGCCACGGCGGAGCGCAAAAAGGCGTTCGAATGCTACCGCCACTACCAGCAAGCTGATGACCCCAATCACGGCCATAATTCCGCCACCTTGGCGCAATAGCTCCAAGATATTGAGAGTACTACCTTGCAGATTGGCTGGTACGGGCGCTGCTGGACCGGCGCGATTAGCGGCCGCTTCAGCCGCCAAGCGCTGCAATTCGTCCGGATCTACACCACTCTCGGGATTGCTCCGGGCAACACCGCCAGCGGCAGCACCTTGAGACCAGCCAACTTGCGATAGGCAAGCTGCACTGACGGCCAGCAACAATGCGCACAGTAGCAGCGGGCGAGCTTGGAAAATCAACTTAGAACTCATGTAATTGTTGCCATACTAACGCAATGTTTTTTGTAACTCGCCCAGTCGCGACGAGGCCTGCTTGGCCAGTTCGTGCTGTGCGTGTTCGTTGACGATGTCCTCATAAAACTTGCGCGCCCCTGCGATTGCCTTACCTTTGCTCTCGCCTCGCAAATCGCTAGCCAGCAATTCATAGCAGCGGGCTGCTTCGTAGGCACTCTTGGCTTGCCAGTTCTTAATATCTTCGGGGGCTTGATCGCCACCGAAACCGTAGGCCACGCGCGTAAATTCTTCGATTGCACGTCGGAAGTCGCGTTGTGAAAAGTAGACTTCGCCCATCATGAACCGCGCCCGCGCACCAAGCTCATTGCGATTGTTATCCACTACTTGGGCGTAATACTTCAGCGCTTCGATGGGCTGCTCCTGCTTTTGTTTGCAATAGCCCAGTTCGTAGACTGCTGTCCACAGATTGGGGCTCTTGGGGTAATCCTTAATCACCACGTTCAACCACTGTTCGCACTCGTCCCATTGACCGAGCTCACGATAGCACTGAGCCCCATGCAGGTAGGCCAACGACTTAACCTGCTCGGAAGCCACCGAGTCGCCGCCGCTTTCAATGGCTTTCCGCGCCTGTTTGTAGAGCGGTACAGCAGCTTCGTACTTCTCTTGTTTAAACGAACACTCGGCCAACATGAACAGTGCGTCCACCGCTAAGGTACCCGACGGAAATGCTCGTGCCTGTTCAGCAAATTCCTTGGCTGCCTGTGGATAGCGCTGCTGCTGGTAGAGGCTCCAGCCCAATTTGTATTGCGTCTTCTCACGCAGTTCTGGATCTTGAGTTTGCTTCAGGACGGAACTGTACGTTTTTTCGGCCGCCGCATAGTCCTGCGACTCGTATTTCTGTTGCGCCAGCATATAAGTCGCTTCGGCACTAAATTCACTGGCCGGGAATTTGTCTACCAATTGTTGGAAGGCCTTTACAGCCTCGGCGGTCTGGCCGCTCTCCTGAAAGTTCCAAGCTACTTCATAGAGCACTTTATCCAGAGCCGGATAGCTCGGAACCTCGTCGATAAGACGCTGAAAGCTGGCTGTGGCCTTGGTAAATTCGTTTTGTTCGGTGTAGGCTAGGCCCTGTTCATACAGGCCATTGGCCAGTGACGTACCGGTAGGCTTGGTCGACAGAAATTCTTCTAAAGCCAACACAGCCGCAGCAGGCTGGCCCGTTTTCCGCAGACACACACCCTGCGCCAACTTGGCCTCACTACCGATCGAATCACGCAGACCCAGCGCCAATAGGGGCTGCAAGCGTTTGAGCGCCTGCGCATAGTCGTCCTTCTGCATCAAACACCAGACAATGCCATACAGCGCAAAGTTGTGATAGCTGGTCGCATCGGCGTTTTTGACGACACCCTCATAGCCGCGAATGGCTTCGTCAAATTTGTTGGCTGCGGCTGACAATTGAGCCAGCTTGTATTCGACTTGCGCTTTGAGCCGCGAGCTGGGATACTGCTTGAGCAGTGCCTCGAGCGTTTTGCGCGCCGCCGCATTGTCTTCGCTTCTTTGCTGAGCTTCTGCCAGCATCAACAGCACTTCATCCGCCGAGCTCCAACTGGAGCTGGTCTTATGGCTGGCAGTCAACTGCTCGATAGCCGCAGGGAGATTCTCCTGATAGAGATAGCTAGCCCCTAGCACAAACTGGGCCTCCGCCTGTTGTTCGCGGTTGGTGAAGCGATCGATCGAGTCCACCAGCAAGGCGACTGCGGCCGCATAATCACCTGCTAAATAATGCGCTGTCCCCAACCGCAGCGTCCACTGATCGAAAGCGGGATTCTTGGGATCCGCCTCGCGCAGCTTTCCAAAGGCGGTGGCCGCTGCCGCATGTTCTCCCTGCTGCAGCAGGGCTTCAGCCGCCACAGCCGCCACATCGTTGCGCAGTGGATTCTGCGGAAAGCGGCTGAGGAACAATTCCGACCACTGCCGAGCCTCTGGCAATTTCCCCCCTTGCAGTGCCGCAAAGGCCGCGTTGTAAGCCGCCCGAGGTGCCAGGGCATCGTCGGGGTGGTCGGTGACAATCTTCCCATACGCCTCACGCGCCTTGTCTAGCTCGTCGGGCATGGCGTACAACGCGTCGGCAAAGTCCATCTGCAGATTGACGACGTTGGGACTTTCCGCTCCCCATTCAAGTGCATCGCCAGCGACCTTCCGCGCTTCGGCTGGCTTATTCTGTCGCAGTAGAATGATCGCCATCCAGTGGGCGGCTTCGGCTGCGGGAATATCTTTGTTAGGTAATAGCCGACTAAATTTCTCTAACGCCAGATCGTATTGACCGTCCTTGAAAAGCAACTGCCCCAGCGACAAAGCAGCGGTGGGCGCGTGCTTGGATTTGGGATACTGCTTTAGCAGTTCAGTATATTTGTCGATCGCTTCCTGATTCTTGTTTAACAACGACGCAGCATAGCCCAGACGCAGCAATGCGTAGTCGCTCATCTTGCCGGTCTCGCCGTCGACTACTTCGGTCAGCAATTTGGCGGCCTCCGCTGGCTTGCCCTGCTTGAGCAGCAAGTCAGACAGACGCACTCGCACTTCTCCCGCCAAAGGTTGCTTGGGAAATTCCGTCAAATACTGCTGATAACGCTTGGCCGCTTTGTCATCCTGCCGCACCTCTTCGTTGGCTACCGCCAGAGCATACAACCCGCCGGCCCGCAGCGTCGATTTATCTAGCGCAGGCGTGTCCAATAGCCTTTGGTAATACGGTATCGATTTGGCCACGTCTCCCAGCGCATACTCAATCTCGCCGAGATAGAAATAGGCTTGATCCAGGTAGCGACCATCGGGGTAGTCCTTGAGGAATTCTGTCAGACGCTGTCGAGCCTGCTCGAGCCCTTGCCGTTGCTGATCAGAGCCTGGCTTGCCCGCCCGGCCTTGCGAAAACTGGCACCAAGCCAAATTGATCAGCGACTCTTCGCGGGCTTCCAGTTCAGGATCGCGCAGCGCCTGCGTAAAAGCATTAGCAGCGGCGGCATAATCGGGTTCGTCCAGTTGCGTGTAGCAGATGCCCATGTAATGCCACGCTTTGCTAGCCAGGGGGTCGTCAGGGAATTCCTCCAGCAGCTTTTTCCACTGCTCGATGGCTAGGCTGTATGCGCCTTTGTTTTGGTACCCGGCGGCGTCGGAATAGTAGCCGATCGCACGCCGGCTCGACGATTTTTCGGGTTTGCCCGTCTGTGGGCCAGCCGCCGGTTTTTCAGCAGTTTGTTTATCAGCCGCTGGC
>CAKQNH010000421.1 GCA_934255105.1 uncultured Pirellulaceae bacterium | reverse complement strand
GTTCTACGGTTATCCCCAAACAGTTGGGACAACTGTTCTACGATTGTTTCCCAAACAGTTGGGACAACTGTTCTACGGTTATCCCCAAACAGTTGGGACAACTGTTCTACGATTGTTTCCCAAACAGTTGGGACAACTGTTCTACAGTTATTTTCTAAACAGTTGGGACAACTGTTCTACGATGGTTTCCAAAACAGTTGGGACAACTGTTCTACACTATGCGTCCTGGGCGAACTGAGCAATCTGCTGGCGCGAAACGGCGAGCATATCAGCTTGTTCCAGATGCTGAGCCGCATACCACTGTGCAGTCCGCTGTATGGCGGTAGCGAAGGACCAGACTGGTCTCCACCCCAATAGTCGCTGCGCCTTTTCAATCGACAACGACAAATAGTGAGCCTCGTCAGGCTGATTGACTGCCGCCTCGATTACCACGCCAGGGGTCGCCTGCGCCCAGTGCTGGAAAAACAGCTCCGCCACGCTAGCCACCCGATGCGCATGCGGATCGGTGGGACCGAAGTTAAAGCACTCCAATTCTTCGCTTGCAGGTAAGCTGGGGACAATCGCCGCAGTCAGCAAATAGCCATACAGGCAATCCAGCACGTGCTGCCAAGGGCGGGTGGCAGTCGGATTGCGAATGACCAGCGGTCGGTGCGCTACGGCGGCGCGCACGCAGTCGGGTATCAAACGGTCTGCTGCGTAGTCACCACCACCGATCACATTGCCAGCCCGAACCGATATGACGCGAGACGCTTGGGGCAATTTGTCAAAAAACGAGCGGCGCCACGATTCAGCTACCAGCTCAGCCGCCGCCTTGCTCATCGAGTAAGGATCTCTGCCCCCCAACGCATCGTTCTCGCGGTATGAGTAGACCCACTCGCGATTGCGGTAGCACTTGTCGCTGGTGACAAAGATCGTGTGGCAAGTTTTGGACAATCGGCGCACCGCTTCCAACAGGCTGGCACTCCCCATCACGTTGGTTTGCAGCGTGTGCCATGGATCGTCATACGACTGTCGCACGAGTGCCTGCGCGGCCAGATGGAACACCAAATCGGGCTGGATGGCCTCGACGGCGGCCTGCACGGCTGGCCGGTCAGCAATATCGAGCGTCAACTCTTCACCGAAGGTCGTTGGCTTGAGGTAACTGTACATGCCGCTGGGTTGCGTTGCAGGCAGGGAGAGGCCGTAGACTTGGGCCCCCAATTCGGCCAGCCACAGGCTGAGCCACGCACCTTTGAAACCAGTATGTCCTGTGACCAGCACTCGCTTACCTGCAAATGCGCTGAAGACCCTGCTCGCCAACTGTCTATTTACTGTATTCATCCTGCTTCCAATCGACTTTCCTGTGGACGCGACAGCACGGCTAAAGCCACGAGTGCAATCGCGCAGAATCCGAGCGTTGTAGCCAGTCCCCAACTCAAGCCGTAGGCCTGGCTGACCAATCCGATAACCCACGGGCCCAGCGCCCCACCGACGCCGCCAAACGTGAATAACAATCCGAGTATGGAGCCTACGCTGGTGGGATGCGCGGCGGCCACGGCGGCAGCTACCGTAGGAAACACGATCGACATAAAGAGGCCCGAAAAGGGCAACAGCCACGTCCATTCACTGGGTCCAAATATTCCTCCCCCTAGACAGACGAACGTGGCACACAAGGCGATGGCAACCATCCGCAAGTAGCCCACACGCTCGACCCACCAACTGCCAAAGAAACGTCCCAGCACAATCAGCCCGAAGAAACTGGACAAGTACAGAGAGCTGGCCGTAACGCTGACTTGCTGTACCTCTTGCAAATATTCGACCAACCAAGCGGCCAGTCCTAGCTCTGCGGCCACGTAGCTGGAGATCAGCAAATAGAACCATCCCATCCGCCAGGTGAAGCCCCGCCGCAGCCCAACGCTCCAACTCCAACGGGTCGCCTGCTCCTCTAATTTCACCTGCCGCACGGGTTCCGCCAGGCTCCCTCTGCGCGCAGGCGCAAAGATCGCCAGCAGCGGAATTGCCAACAGGACACAGCAGAGATAGATCTGTGGCCACTGCAGAGGGACTGTGATCAACCATGCGACGACCAGTGGAACCGTGAGGGAACCAACTCCATGGAAGGTGCCCAGCAAGTTGAGGTAGCGCGCCCGAGCCACGCTGTGCAGCTCGACCATCAGACCGTTGGCACCAACTTCGATCCCGCCCAACCCCAAGCCGACGATGGCCATGGACAGGTTCAGGAACAGCAGCGATGTGGCTATGTTTAGACCACCTGCCCCGACGATTAGACAGCCTGCCGAGAGCAGCAGCACATGGCGATTGCTGAGCATGTCCGCCAGCACGCCCGACGCCAGAGTGGCTATGCTGAAACCGACGTAGGCGGCTAAGAAGAATGTGCCGCCCTGCGCGTAGTTCATTCCCTCCGTGCGCAAGATCTCAGGTAGCAGCGGCCCTTTGAGATTGTCGACAAAGCCAAACGCAAAAAAAGAAAAAAATGCACCAGCGGTAAGGATCTTGCTGGAGTCTGACATAGACATTGCGATAGGGACTTCATGGTTTTCCGCAGCCGAAGTCGCCAAGACTTTCGACCGTTCCGGGGCGGCCATTCAAAGCCTGGGGACTGGGGCTACGAAATGCTAAGCTTGGGAGAGCGGGGCGGTTATGCCAGCTTCATGTTGGGTACGTGCTGTTCGATGGCTTGCACGATGGCTTGCACTCGCTCGCGTTCGGGAGCGTGAAAGCGATTGAAGGGTTCAGCCAAGAAGTCATCGCAGATGCCCTGGATCGACAACGCACATTTCGTGGCTTTAATAAACCGCGAAGCATATTTGCCGATCTCATAAATGTGTTGGAATTTGTCGATGGTTTGGCTCAATTGGGCCACGCGCTCGGCGTCCCCTTCGAGCGCGGCCTGGTAGCACTGGACGAACAGCGTCGGAAACACATTAGCTCCTCCAGTCACGGCCCCGTCACCACCCAGAGCCATCGCCTGGCCGATCTTCGATTCGGGACCCAGCAGAATCGACCAATCGGGTCGCACCGTCCGCAGGCTCATCAGCCGCTCAAAATATTCCATGTCGCCGCTACTATCTTTGATACCCACGATTTGATCAATCTGTGACAACTGCTGCAGCGTCTCCAGTTTGAACCACACCTTGGTCAGGCTGGGCATGTTGTACAGCATCAGCGGCAATGGCAGCTCAGGAACCAAATTGCGGATGTAGCGGATCAGTTCAGTCTGCCCAGCGGGAAAATAGTAGGGAGTTGAAAGGACCACTGCGGTCGCTCCGGCGCTGGCGGCGTGCTGAGCCAAGTGGACCGATTCGACAAAGGAGGTGTCGGTAATTCCCACTAGCACCGGCACGCGGTCGGCGGCTAGTTGGCAGACGCGGTCGATCAGTTCACGCCGCAAGCGATAACTTAGGCTAGGGGCTTCCCCGGTAGTCCCCAAAATGAAAATCCCATGCACGCCACCGGCGATTAGGTGATCGACCAACCGCTCAGTCCCTTCGACGTCAAGCGTATCGCGATCGCTCAACGGGGTGACCATGGGAGGAATAATGCCGTGGAAAGTACGTTGGGCCATCGTTGGGGGACTCGCAAGTGCACGCTAGTGCAACCAAAAAAAGGACGAACCAAAGCAGCTTGGGGGCTGTTGGGAGATAGAGCTTTCGCATTGCTGCGGGGCAAGAGTATAGCAAAAACGGCCCATTGAAAAGATCTGTTGGCAGGCTATATGTTACTAGGCCTCGTCAAAATGAGTACAATATAGAGCTTCGCATTCGCCACTTTTACCGGTAACTAGAGATGTCTGCCCTCGCACATCCCGATCACGCCACCCTGGCTAACCGTTTCACTGACGATCAGGGGCGGGCTCACTGGCATGATGGAGCGCTCTGGTTTGTGCGGCAGAAACGCGATCGCATGGCGCACAGCCTGCCCGAGTGGGAGCATCTGCGCGAGTTGGCGGGCCGGATCAAAGCTCATACGCTGGCGGACCTGCCACGCTATCTAGAGCTGTTTGAACAGAACGCGACTCGCCAGGGTGCCACGGTCCATTGGGCTCGAGACGCCGCTGAGCACAACCGGATTGTCCACGAAATATTGCATACAAACGGTGTCCAGCGAGTGGTCAAGAGCAAGTCGATGCTGACCGAGGAGTGCCACCTCAACCCCTATTTGGAATCGCAGGGGATCGAAGTTGTCGACACGGATCTGGGAGAATGGATTGTGCAATTGCGAGGGGAAACACCAAGCCACATCGTATTGCCGGCCATCCACCTTCGCAAAGAAGAAGTTAGCCAAACGTTTCATGAAAAAATTGGTACTCCGCAAGGTAACTCCGATCCGAAATTCCTTGCCCGGGCCGCGCGCAGTGAACTCAGGCAGCGATTCCTGCAGGCTCAGGCGGGCATCACGGGCGTGAATTTCGCGGTTGCCAATTCTGGGGGTGTGGTGGTGTGTACCAATGAAGGGAACGCGGACCTGGGTGTGTCGCTCCCCCCGCTGCACATCGCCTGCATGGGCATAGAGAAGCTGATACCGCGTATGGAGGACTTGGCCGTATTCATTCGTCTGCTGGCGCGGAGCGCGACGGGCCAGCCCATCACGGCTTACACATCGCACTTCCATGGCCCGCGTCCCGGCGGGCAGATGCATATCGTCATGGTCGATAATGGTCGCTCGGACATCAGGGCACAGCCCACCTATCGGGAGTCGCTGCAGTGTATTCGCTGCGGCGCTTGTATGAACACTTGCCCCGTCTATCGCCGCAGTGGTGGCCACAGCTATTCGGCCACGATCCCCGGCCCCATCGGCAGCGTGCTCGGGCCCGCGCACGATGCCGCGGGGCACGCATCCTTGCCCTATGCCTGTACTCTGTGCGGTTCGTGTACGGATGTCTGCCCCGTGAAAATTCCGCTGCACCATCAATTGCTCGCTTGGCGTGGTGAGCTGGCCGAGCGCAAGTTGATCCCGTTGGAAAAACGTCTGTCGATGAAGTTCGCCCGCATCGTGCTGGGGACACCTTGGCTGTATCGCTCCGCCGGCTGGGTGGCGCGTGCCGGGCTTCGAGCGCTACCCCATGGGTAGACGCATAATCGCTTTACTACCTGGGCCCGGCAACGCGAATTGCCGGTTGCCCCTAAGCAGAGTTTTCGCGAGCAGTACCGCCGCTCGAAGGAA
>CAKQNH010000420.1 GCA_934255105.1 uncultured Pirellulaceae bacterium | reverse complement strand
ATCATCTACTTACACAACGCTTCGTCCAAATTCATAATCTGATTGCAAACCATCGTCCACGCGGCCAGCTCGGCGGCCGGCAGGCTGCGATCGCATGGCGCCTCTCCAACGGCCAACAATGCGCTAGCATCATCGGGCTGAGCTCGATAATGGTCCAGCAAATCCGTGTAGCTGTGGAATACAATCGACTGCTCGCGTTCGCTCAGCAAGCGCGCTAGCACGCGGCGTGCGATCTCGTCGATGGTCTTGAACTCCTGGCCATCACCGACTTGCATGGCATGTTCGGCCAGCTTGCGAGCGGCCTCGACAAACTGTGGGTCGTTGAGCGTTACTAGAGCCTGCAGCGGCGTGTTGGTCCGTTCGCGCCGGACTGTACAGACCTCGCGACTGGGCGCGTTAAAGGCGTCCAGGCTCGGCGGCGGTGCCATGCGTTTCCAAAAGGTGTATAACGCGCGGCGATACAACCCCTCGCCCGTGTCTTGCACATAGTTTCGCGTGTCCCCTCCGGGCAGACCGACGATCTCCCAAATATTGCTCGGTTGATAGGGCCTGACGCCCGGGCCATACATTTTTCGCGATAGCAAACCGCTGCTTGCCAATGCATAATCCCGCACCATCTCTCCGTCCATGCGGAATCGTGGGCCACGCGAGAGCAGGATGTTCGCTGGATCTCTATCCAGTTTTTCAGCCGTAGCCACCGCCGCTTGGCGATAGGTGGCACTCATCAACAGTTGTTTAAAAAAGCGTTTGACATTCCAGCCGCTGTCGCGGAAATCTACGGCCAACCAGTCGAGCAGCTCTGGGTGGGACGGCGCGGTACCCATCACGCCAAAATCCTCGGCGGTCATCACGATGCCGCGCCCGAACAACTGTTGCCAAAAGCGGTTGACGGTGACGCGGGCGGTCAGCGGATTCTCAGGCGACACGACCCACTGCGCCAATCCCAGGCGGTTGTGCGGGGCATCGGCAGACATCGGAGGCAAAGCGGCTGGGGTATTGGCCATCACCTCCTCACCCGGCTGAGCGTACTCGCCGCGCATTAAGACGTGCGCCATCGCATCCGAGTTCGGCTTTTCCTGTTGGACGTGCGTCACTGGACTACGGCTGCGGATCGCCTCGCGCTCTGCTTCCAAGCCGCCGACCTTCTGAACCAACTGTTGATAGACAGGGTCGGCAGTTTTCAAATAATACTGCAGAAGCGATGCCTGCTGTTCGGGTGTTCGCTCGGCGGCAGGTTTGGCCAGCAGAGTTTGCAACGGGCCGATCTCAGCCAGCTTGAGGACCTCGTCGGCAGTCAGCTCGCGAGCATAGATGCGCACATCCTGCACGCCACCTCCTTCGAACACTTCACCGCGGCTGCGCTGGCCCACTCGCAGCGGCGTTTGCGTCACGATCGATGCTTCGGCCGTCAGCGTTTGCGTATTGGTCCGCAGCGGTTCGCTCTGACCGTTGATGAACATCTTGATCCCATCCGCTTTCCCTGAACCGTTGTAGGTCACAAATACGTGCTGCCACTGGGACGGATCGAGCACCGCTCGGGACGTGGAAACTTTCAGTGCATTGCTCGGCCAAACGTCGATCAAGTGGACTGACAGATTGCCACCACCTTGGTACAGATCCCAGCCTCGATGAGCCGCCCCGACGTCCATGCGCGCCAGGATACCACCACTGCCCGATTTGTTGGCCGCCTTGATCCAAGCCCCATAGCTGAAGGCTTGGTTGCGCTCGAAATTCCCGTAATCTCCCAATTCAAACGTCGCGCCCAATTTGACAATCGGTGCAGCTCCAAGCTTCCCATCGGGCGTCCACTGCACGTCGCCGCTAGCGGAAAATGGTTTGTCCGGTTCTAGTGCGTTGGCCGTCGTAATGCCGCTTCCTTCGTTCAGAGGAGCGTGGGCGATCAGCGCTTCGTGAGGGATCGATGCTTGCAGTTCAGCCGGCGTGACCTTCGCCAGCCACTGTTCGAAAGCTGCTGAGGCCTGCGATTTGTGGTGCTCGCGCGCTGCTATGGCTGATTCGATTTCGCCGGGCAGAGCATGCCAGCGCAGTTGATCTTCCATTGACGGCACGACGATCACCGCGCTGCGACCATCTTTGACATTGCCATCCAGGCCGGTCTGAGTGGTGTTGCGAAAGAATGCCGCCAGCGAGTAGTAGTCCTTGATGCTGATTGGATCAAACTTGTGGTCATGGCATTGTGCGCAGTTGGTCGTGAGCCCCATGAAGACCCATCCGAAGGTTTGCACGCGGTCCATAGCATACATAGCCAGGTTTTCAGCTTCGATCGTGCCCCCTTCATTAGTCGTAATATTGCACCGCTGAAATCCCGTTGCAATCAACTGGCTTTCCGTCGGATTGGGCAGCAAGTCCCCGGCCAGTTGCTCCACGCTGAATTGATCGAAAGGTTGATTTGAGTTGAACGCGCGGATGACCCAGTCGCGGTACGGCCACATCTCGCGATAGTTATCGAAGTGCATGCCATGTGTATCACCGTAGCGGGCAGCGTCCAGCCAATACCGCGCGCGGTGTTCGCCCCAAGCTGGCGAGTTCATCAGTCGATCGATCCACGCGCTGAGCGCATCGTCCCCATCCGCTTGATAATCCTTGGTGAACGCCTCCACATCGCTGGGCTCGGGAGGCAGGCCGGTAATATCCAAATGCACGCGGCGGAACAGCGTCTGCGGGTCGGCCTCGGGGGCCGGAGTTAGATTGTTCTGTTCCAGTTCTCGCAACACAAAGCGATCGATATCATTCTTGGCCCATGATTCGTTTTGAACTTGCGGAGCGGGCGCTTTATGTGGCGGCGTGGCTTTATGTGGCGGGATGGCTTTATGTGGCGGAATGAATGCCCAGTGCGATTCGTACTCAGCCCCTTCGGCCACCCACCGCGTGAGCAGTTCGATTTGCTTTGGCGAGAGTGGCTTGTTGAACTCGGCGGGAGGCATCAGTTGCTCCTCGTCCGTAGCGATCAAGCGTTCGATGAGCGGGCTGAACTCCGGATCGCCCGGTTCGATGACGCCCAGTTCGATAGGGTTTTCGCGTTCGTCGAGTCGCAGGCCGGCTTGTCGCGCT
This sequence comes from uncultured Pirellulaceae bacterium, assembly GCA_934255105.1. Classification (GTDB taxonomy): domain Bacteria; phylum Planctomycetota; class Planctomycetia; order Pirellulales; family Pirellulaceae; genus Aureliella. The sequence continues at coordinate 2,094 of CAKQNH010000420.1, read as the reverse complement.
TCGCTATCCGCGCCATGACAAGCGAAGCAATGTTCAACCAAGATCGGCCGTATATCGCGGTTGTACTTCAGCGGTTCCGCTGCAGTCCCCTGCCCTACCATGAGCATTACCACAAGAGTTAGACTTCGCCCGTAACGCCCTGAGCCGCTTGAAACATGTTTTATCAGTCTCTGAGCTGCTGTCATTGTTGTCGCCATTGATCGTGTCACCAAGGCTGTTGAGATCGGGTGGTCCATAAGGCGTCTCGCTGAATTCGGCGGGTGAGCTTGCTTGCGGAGTGCTAGCGGCTACCTAATTGAGGTCCAGGCATTTGGGTATTCAGACTATATCCCACTCGGCTGCATTCATTCATTGCGCGCATCGCAGCGCAACGTTCATTCTAGCCCAAACGGCCACCGCTCGTGCTAGTTCCGTCCCCATCCGTAGAACGGTTGTCCCAACCGTTCCTAAATAGCACGCCCCTTCCCATCGTAGAACGGTTGTCCCAACCGTTCCTAAATAGCACGCCCCTTCCCATCGTAGAACGGTTGTCCCAACCGTTCCAATCCAACTACGACAGTCTCTCTCCACCCCCAAATTCATCCAGGCGGCGCGCGAGTTAACGGACTACTTCAATCGCGTCCGCTCGCAGCGCAAGCCGCCTCAACTTCCCCCAGTTCGACTTCCGCTGCAGCCCAAACGTTACGACGCATGGTTCCTCGCTAAGCCCCGCCAGCAAGTCAGGTAATGATTTCCACGAAGGAATTGCATCAGGTCGCATTGCAGGAAGTGCTGGGATCGGCTACACTCGCAATTCGTTCGGGGTGTGGCGCAGCCTGGCTAGCGCATCTGGTTTGGGACCAGAGGGTCGTAGGTTCGAATCCTATCACCCCGACTTTTCATAACTTCTTGCCGAAACTGGACTTAGGTTACCTGCTCACTTTGAGCAGAGCGGCGTTTTCCCACTTTGCAAAACGGTATATACCGTTTTGAGGGACGACGAGCATGCCGCGACAAGTTAAAGCCTATCCAAAATATCGCAAGTATCGAGCGAGCGGACAAGCGATTGTTTCGCTCAACGGCCAAGATCATTACCTTGGCCCGCACGGTGCCAGGGCCAGTCATCTGGCCTACGACAGACTCATTCTTGAGTATCTGTCTTCTGATACACAAGCCCCTCAGCCTGCCGAGCCGAGGCTTAGCATGGTCGGACTGCTGGTGGCCTACTGGAGCCCTGCAAGGGAATCAAGCGACTGCATGAGCAGCATTTCGGGTCGGCCAAGTTTGCATCGGATGATGAGATCAGAGCGCTTATCAACTCCGAGCGAGAAAACAGTACCTCAGCTTCGTTTACTCGGGGCTCTCGAAGTCCCTCACGGTTGGCCTCTTAATTGCTCTTCTGATCTTTCAGGCGCTAGCCGCAGCACGTCGCAACCCAATCAGAGCGGATCGCGTTCGCAGGCTTCACCCCAGCCAACTAGTTAGACTAATCTTCAGAGGGATGCGTAATTATGGTTCGGACAAACTGGCTGACATTGTTGGCAATGACCCTGTTCACGATGCCACCGCTGACCGCAATGGAGCCCGAAGCAGTCAGCCCTGACTACCGCAGCTTGGTGCCGCAGGTATTACTCCCCCTGCTGCACGCGCCCGAGGTTCAGCAAGAACTAAAGTTGTCCGACTCCCAAATCACACAGCTTGAGCAACTGTTCTCCAAGGCGGACGGACCATGGTTTCGAGCGAGAATATTGCCGGCCCAGGAGCAGAGCGAGGTGATCGCCAATCTGGAAACGCTGGCGCACGCCTGGTTTACTCAGCACGCATCGGCTGAGCAGCAGCGGCGTTTACAGCAGTTGGAGTATCGAGCCCAAAGTGTTCGCTCGCTGTTGCGAACAGATGTCGCGGCCGCTATCGACTTAGCGGATGACCAGCAACAGCAGCTCGCCCGGCTCGCTCAGGAATCCGATACAGCACAGAAGAAACTCAGTGCAGCTCGGACGAGCGGCGATGCGACTGAAGACCTAGAATCTACGGCTACTCGAGCGGTCGAGGGCGAACGCAGCGCATTTAGTAAGATTCTGAAACCCGAGCAACTGCTGGCAATCAGCAAACTGA
>CAKQNH010000419.1 GCA_934255105.1 uncultured Pirellulaceae bacterium | reverse complement strand
TCACCGCAGGCGGACAGGCGATTCAACTGGGCGCGAGGTGATATCGGCACTCGGATTGAATTCGGTCGCTTGACGACTCTCTCGCAACAGTTGCAAATCGAGCGTGTTCGTCACGACCATCGCTCGGCCAGGCTGGCCTGTTACCGGACCAGCGGCAAAGCGGCTATCGCGAGGTGCCAGAAAGGCGGACTGTCCAAAGTGGTGCCAATTTTCGCTCGGATTGCCCACCGTCCCGGCGACGACGACAAATGCGTGGTGCTCAACGGCTCGAGCTTGCGCGCACCAGCGAACGCGGTGCAGCCCCGATTCCGACTCGGTCATCGAAGGGACGAAGATCATCTCGGGACGCTCTGGTACTAGCAGTGACGAAACGTCCGGGAACTCAACGTCATAACAGGTCAATATTGCAAACCTCCCCCAACGAGCCTCGCAGATGGCCAATTCGCTTCCCGGAGAAATGCCCGCCTTCAGCTCCCAGTGGGTGGGATAGAGTTTGTCTTGCCGAAAACTGCTGCCGTCACGAAAGAACAAGTGGGCCGAATTAAATATCGATCTGCCTTCGATGAGCGGTGTCGAACCAGCTAGAATATCGACTTGATACTTCTCCGCCAGCGCAGCTATACCGCGCAGAAACACAGGGGTGATCTCGGTTGCAATGCGCCGCGTCTCCTCTATCTCCTGCTGAGAAGGAATCGCATGGCTTTCAATTTCATCGACGCGCCATGAATCGAAAGTTACCAATTCAGGGAAGACGATACAGTCCGCCTCGGCTGCCACCGCTTCGACCACCGCCGCTTCCAGCTTAGCCAGCAACTGCCCGGCGGTTTGATTACCCTGGATCTCGTACTGGACCGCTGCGACGCGAACGCCATTCATCGGCAACTGATCGTCAGCGGCGTGTAACACTGCCTGCCAGCCCATGACTGAGAGCAGCAGCGAAAATGGCCGCGCGAAACAGACAGGCAGTCTGAACATGTCGATAATCCTAAACGAGTACAGTCGAAGCTTGTTGAATTACCAAGGCCACTTGTTGAAGTTGGCTCAAGTATACGCGAAACATCGCGTGAAAAATGACTATGGCGTGGTATCCTAAATTTCTCGCAATTTTCCTGGCGATTCCCCGATTTCCTCGCAACATCCCTGCTAGAAAGAGTGTTTAGTATTTGATGGTGATTGCTCGCCATCCGCGAATTCTCAAGAAATCGTGCGCTCAAGGCCGCTCTTCTCCGTTTTCTACAGGAGTTAAACTCGTGCCATCCTTCAAAATATCCCGTCGCTCGCTGTTAGCCACAGGGGGTGCGGCTCTTTTCGCGCCCCAATGGTTCGAACTGCCTGGCCTATTCGCCGAAGAACTATTGCGACCGACGCCAAGGTTAACTGAAGGTCCGTTCTATCCAGATCGACTGCCTCTGGATCAGGATAATGATTTGATACTGATCAGCGACAGCATCACTCCAGCGGTAGGGACGATCACACACTTGACAGGTCGCGTCCTGACGGCTGCTGGTTCGCCCGTGCGTGGCGCAACGATTGAGATCTGGCAATGCGACGCTCACCAGGTATACCTGCACACTCGCGACAGCCGGCCGAAGAAGGCGCAACAAGACTCGCATTTCCAGGGCTATGGGAAATTCGAGACTGCCAGCGACGGTGGCTACCGCTTTCGCACGATTAAGCCAGTCCCGTATCCCGGTAGACCTGCGCCACACATTCACATCAAGATCTCGCAAAGTGGTCGCGAAGCGCTGACCACGCAGTTGATGATTCGCGGACATGAAGGCAATCGGCGAGACGGCGTTTTCCGCCAGGTGGGCGATGAACGCGATCGCGAGCTAATTATGGGGGACTTCAATGAACTCCCCGCATCCAAAATCGGCGAATTGGCTTGCAGGTTCGATGTCATTCTAGGCCAAACTCCCAACGATCAGCCGCTGAAGCAACGTCCTTGACACAAACCGGCTCAACGACGAGATTGACGCGTCGGCAGCGATTGTCGGTAACGAAATTTTCCTTCGCAGCAAAACACGCTTGTACTGCATCGCCGAATGAAAGCCGCCCTGTCCGATCACGCAGCTTCGTGCAGCAGAGCAATGGCGTAAGCTTTCAGTTTGCGGTCCAGAGATCGCAAGCTGGATTCTTACGCGACGGTCGATATCCAACGGTTATTTTCCGTACAATACGCAGTATCTTTAAGTACCGAATCTTTTAGTAGCGACAAGGGAATCACACATGCATCGCAAAACGGCCAATCAATTCGATCAACAAATACTCGACCTGTATGACGACTACGCCCACGGACGCTTGCAGCGACGAGACTACTTGAAGCGACTTGCCGCCTTCGCTGTTGGTGGGCTCACCGTGGCGGCACTCGAGCAAAGCCTGGCACCTAACTACGCACTCGCCGAAGAGGTAGCCAGCGACGATCCACGCATCACAGCTCAAACGGTCGCCTACGATTCACCTCAAGGTGGCGGCAAGATAAGCGGCCTACTCGCCCATCCAGCCAAACTCGACAGCAAGAAATTCCCGGCGGTGTTGGTCATCCACGAGAATCGCGGCTTGAACCCTTACATCGCTGACGTCGCTCGCCGCTTGGCTGTCGAAGGCTTTCTTGCATTCGCTCCCGACGCGTTGTCACCGCTCGGCGGCTATCCCGGCAATGACGACGAGGGGCGAGCACTGCAAGCCAAGCGAGACCGAAATGAAATGACCCAGGACTTCATCGCCGCCGCTAAGTTCCTGGACACCCACGAATTGTCGACGGGCAAAGTCGGCGCCGTCGGCTTCTGCTTCGGTGGAGGCGTAGTCAATCAGCTCGCCGTTCACCTCCCCGACGTGCTCGACGCAGGCGTCCCCTTTTACGGCAGCCAACCCGACACCGAGGACGTATCAAAAATCAAAAGCCCACTCTGCATCCACAATGCCGAACTGGACAGCCGCATTTTGGCCGGCGCAGAAGCATTTGACAAAGCGCTGGCGGAGAACAACGTCCCGCACGAGACACATATATATGCCGGTGTGAACCACGGCTTCCACAACGACACCACTCCGCGCTACGACGAGGCGGCCGCCAAACTCGCCTGGAAGCGAACGCTCGCCTGGTTTAGAAAATACTTGCAGGCTTAGCCTGCGGCGTTATGAACGATGGACGAAGCCGTATTCAAAAGACTTTTGAAGTTGACTGTTCCCTCTGCGGATACGATCTTTCGGTCCGTCTCCGTACGCCACGCTCGGCTGAATGACATTGCATCGGGCGAGGGAAGCTTTTGCTTCGGTGGACGCTGGAATCCGCCGGGGATTCGAGCCAACTATGGCTCATTAACCCCGGAAGCGGCCATGGCAGAGACGCTTGCGTCCGCTCGATACTACGGCATTCCCGTCCACACCACTATGCCCCGAGTCTTCGTGGCTATGCACGCGAAGTTTTCGCGAACTCTTGACTTATGTGATCCCAAACTTCAGAAGATCGCAAGATTATCTAGTGACACTCTTGTTAAAATTGACTGGCGTGCGGAAGTTGACGCCGGATTGACGCCAATCACGCAGACGATTGGCAAATTGGCTGCATCGCATGGGTTGGAAGCGATTCTCGTCCCCTCAGCGGCGTCGATCGGCCAGATGAATCTGGTGGCTTTCGTTGACAATTTACTTCCTGGAAGCCAGCTTCAGTTGCTATCGCCAGAAGAACTTGCACCTTGACTACATGCAAATTTGCATGTAGTATTGACCTGATAGACCGCGTGTCGGCCCCCTCCCCGAGGAGTTAGTAATGGCAAAGAAAAAAGTGGCAAAAAGGGCCTTGCCAGCTACCGCCCAGTCGGCGGCTTTGGTAGAAGACGATCGCGGCCGGAGCCTCTTGCAACTTCGATCGCGACTGGGCATGAACCGCGAGTCGTTTGCAAGGTTGGTCCCCACTTCTGTCCGCAATCTCGCGAGCATTGAGTCTGGCCAGCCCCCATCGCCTCCCCTGCAAAAAAGTTTGAATGAACTTCGACGCGTGGTGGTTGCTCTGGAGGACGTAGCTAAAAAAGAAGCAATCGGTCCTTGGATGAATCAACCTAACGACGCATTTTCTGGCCTGAAGCCAATCGAAGTTATCGAACGTGGTGAGATCGATCGAATTTGGAGAATGATCTATCAGCTCCAGAGCGGTGATGCGTTTTAGTTTCACTCCCCGTGACCGAGTGTGATTGCTAGACGACGAGGGTTATTGATAAACGGATAACCGAACCGCGCTGGCACATGTGGCCGCTATGAAGCAAGTTGATTTGAGAATCCTGGGGCCGCTGATTGAGCTGCACAAACGATACTGCGAAGAACAGGGACTTCATGCTGGCAACCAAATCTCGATGGCAGCTCATATCTTTGCTGTTGATGAGTCTGCTCTTCATCGCCGCAGGAGTCAATCACTTTGTGAATCCAGGCTTCTATCTGAAGATCACGCCTGACTTCATACCTAGGCCGCTAGCGCTGATCTACTTGTCCGGAGTCTTCGAAGTCCTAGGTGGTATCGGTGTGTTGATACCGCACCTACGGCCAGCGGCGGGGTGGGGACTCATCGCGCTGTTAATTGCGGTCTCGCCAGTGCATGTGGACATGCTGCTCCATGCCGACAACTTTCCCGAAGTATCGACGGGGGCGTTGATAGCCCGCTTGCTGCTGCAACCTTTAATAATCGCTTGGGTATGGTGGACGGCAGTGAAGTAGCGACCTGACTCGCTGTCAACGCAGTTATGCTTTTTCATCGTCATGTAGGCTCGTAACAAGCACCGCGCAGTTACGGCACACCGAAGTAGTACGTTTCGCTGCTAGCTGTCTCTTACTAACAAGATAGATACGCGCTGCATTCGTACATGCTCTGACTCAAAATCAGCTATAGTAAATCGCATATCCGCCGGCCAACATGCACCAACTCAAGAGGAACGACGATGCCGAACTTTGATGCCAGCGAGTTCGATTCGCAAGACCATTCTTCCACAGAGAAAACGTCAGTCGAAGCTGCGACAGAACAAGCTCCAGACGGTCAACGCTACGCTCTGCCGCGCCGGCAATTCTTAGCGACCACGGCCGCCGTGAGCGCGACAACTCTCTTTGAAGCAAAGGCACTAGGTATGCAAATTGGCAACCAAACAGTGGGCAGCCCGCAAGCAGACGCACCAGCTACACCGATT
>CAKQNH010000418.1 GCA_934255105.1 uncultured Pirellulaceae bacterium | reverse complement strand
CGTGTCGAGCATGAGTGAGCTGGCCTCGCTCGATTCCGGTCGCTCGGTGACGTGGGACAGCTTGGCAGCGGCTCCAAAGTGGTCGCCGCTGATTATCAGAGATGCGCCGCCGCGCCCTGCTGGCCATATCGAATTGGGCGAATTGTTCCGTGTCCAGCGTGGTCAGGTGACGGGCTGCAATGCCGTATGGGTTGAAAATCCTGACGCGCCGCCGCTTCCTGATCGCTTCTTGCTTCCTGCGGTCACAAAGGCCCGCGATCTGCTAGCCGTGCGCCACACATTGCGGCACGGCGGGCAATTGCGGCACCCGCTGTGGCGTGGTGACGCCCAGCGCGCAGCTAACCGTGCGTCGCGCCAGATCGACGCGCCCTTCGGTCAGGTGCTGGCCCACTAGCACGCCGACGCCGATCCCCAGACCAATCATGGGTACAAACACCAACACGTTTAGTCCCAGGGCTAGCGTGGTGGCGGCCATGGCCCGCTCTCCCATGCGGCCCACTTGCAACATAATTAACGAAAAGCACCCCGCCTCGGCCAACATCTGTAGCCCCGCAGGCGTGCCATACACGGCCAATCGCCGGAACATATCGGCCTCCCAAGGGACGCGTCTGTTCACCTGGAATTCGCCGATCAGTTGTTGGTCGTGGGCAATGACCCACCTGGCAATGGGTATCTTGAGCCAGAATGCAATCGTGGTTGCCAAGCCCGCCCCTAGGATCCCCAGGGCTGGGATGGGGCCATAGCCAAATATCAGCACGGCATCCAAGACCAGATTGACCACTGTTGCCACCCCATCGATGGCCAACACGGTGGGCGTTCTCCCCTGACCAGTCAGCAGACCACTTTGCACACTGTAGAACAATACGCCGATACCGCCGACCAGCAGTACGCGCAAGTACATCGCCTCCTGTGCGACCAACTGCGGCGGATGGCCGGCCCAAGTGAACAGGTTGCCGGCAAACGCGATGGCTAGGATCAACAGCGGCACAGTCATCCAGGCTAGCGCCATGGCATGTTGATAGGCGGCACCGATACGCGACGTTTGTTGAGCACCGCGATACTGCGACACAAACGTGCTAATGTATCCCAGCAAGCCCATGGGCAGGCAGATCATCGACCAGTAAACCGTACCAGCTCCCATAGCGGCAGACGCGGCCGATTCGGATTGCCAGTACAGCAGCGTGCGATCGGTAAAGAGCGTTACCGATACAAAACCAGCCGAAATCATCAGCGGCAGGGCCAAGCGTATCAGCGGCCAGGGACCCCACTGCGAACTCCACCAGCCTGCGAACCGGGCCCAATGTGTCGAGGTCGAGTTCATGCGTGTCACAAAATGCGTACTCTGGCGGAAACTGTCCAATATCCGCCGATTGCTGACGCGCGTCAATTGCAGAGAGCCGACCGCACGGGAGAGACCTAGCATCCAACTAGCTGCGCGGCGGCAAATCGAAGCTAGGTCCGTTCACTCGCATGCAATTCGGAGCTATATTTCTATTACATCATGATTATGTTTCTAGCAGTCCACTTTTGAAAATTTTCCATCGATGACTACCAATATCGCTCTATGCTATCCCGTTGAGTCGCGGCACTTGGAGCGGTATGCGAAGCACTTTCCCGATGCGCGGATTATCGACGCAGGACAGGAAAGGATTGCTGAGGAGATTTTCCAGGCAGATATTTTTGTCGGCCATGCCAAAGTCCCCGTCGATTGGCCAAGCGTAGTAGCCCAGGGACGGCTCAAGCTAATCCAGAGTTCGGCTGCGGGCCTGGATCACTGCTTGGTACCGGCGGTCATCGATTCGGATATTCCCGTGTGTAGCGCGTCGGGCTTGTTCGCTCATCAAGTGGGCGAGCAGACGCTAGCGCTGCTATTGGGATTACTGCGTGGACTGCCCATCTTTTTCAGGCAGGCGTTAGTGAAGGAATTCGTGCGACGCCCCACCGATGATTTGCGCGGCAAGCGGATAGGTATTGTAGGCATGGGAGGCAATGGACGACGCTTGGCACAACTGCTCGCTCCGTTCGATGTCGTGTTGCGCGCGACCGACTACTTTCCTGTGCGCAAGCCGCCGGAGGTGCTCGAATTGTGGGGGGCGGAACGCTTGCAGGAGTTAGCCAGCCTGAGTGACATCCTGATCTTAACGCTGCCGCTGAATGCGGCCACGCGGCGGTTGATTTCGGAAACCATTCTGCGCGCCATGCCTCGCGGAGGCTATCTGATCAACGTGGCGCGCGGCCAAGTGGTCGACGAAGAATCGCTGGTGCGGGCCCTGCAAGATGGTCATCTGAGTGGTGCCGGTATCGACGTGACTTATGTCGAGCCTCTCCCTCCGCAGAGCCCCCTGTGGGAAATGTCCAACGTGATTATCACTCCCCATGTGGGAGCTCAGGCTGCCAGTCGCGTCGACGATTCAACCCACCTGGCCATCGAAAACTTGTCGCGATTTTTCCGTGGGGAGCAGCTATTGAATCGCGTCGACAAAAAACTCGGTTTCCCACACCCTGACGTGATGGCTGTGAATCAGTAAGCTAGTCCTGGATATACTTTTCAAAAGCGTTTCTGTAGACATCGCATTCGCAGCTATACTTATCTAACTCCCGCTAGCCGCCACCGCTGCTGATCAGCCTCCGGGAATCCCCACGGTGAATGATGCATACCACAACTATGTCGGAAGAAGAGAAGACCCGAGCCTTTATCGAAGGAGAACCACCTATCCCTTCCGATACGCTCCTACAGCGCTACCAGAATCTATTGAGCAACCGCCGTGTGCAGTGGACGACCTACCATCGCTTCGTGCGCGAACTGGGTAGTGGCGGACAGGGCATTGTCTATTTGAGCGAACGGAAGGGGGCCGATGGGTTTAATCAACCTGTGGCCATGAAAGTTTTCTCGCCCGAGCGCTTCCCCACGGCGCTGGCCTACAAGAGAGCCATGGAGAGAATCGCCCGCGTTGCTTCGCGCATCGCGATGATCCAGCACGACAATATTCTGGACGTTCAAGACTTCGTGGATCGCGATCGCATCCGCATCATGGTTATGGAGTGGATCGACGGCTATGACCTGCGGCAATTGCTGAGCGCCGATCGCCTAGCCCTGGTGCGCGAGCTGGCGGCAGCGGATCGGTGGGAGCACATCCACAGCGTCATCGCTACCTTTGGACCGGAACAAGCGCGGTTTAAAGCGGGTGTAGCAGTCGCGCTCGTGCGCGATTGCCTAGCTGGTCTGGCCGCCCTGCATCGCCAGCGCATTGTGCATGGCGATATCAAGCCGGCGAACATCATGCTCAAGCGATCAGGCAACGCCAAACTGATCGACATGGGTTCGGCATTTGAGTTGGATGACCCTCCACCGAACCGCGCCTGCACGCCGGCTTACGCCGCGCCTGAAGTGCTCGAAGGATCTAGCTGCACCCCCCGTAGCGACCTAGCCAGCTTGGGCTACGTGTTGATCGAGATGCTCTCTGGGCAGCCCTGCTTCCCGACCGATATAAATCTGCGTGACCTGCTCGAGATGAAGCGCCGCCTGCCTCAACGCCTGCACGAGATTCTTCCTCCCGAAGTGGCTTGCAACGGGCACTTGATGAACCTCTGCAGACGCTTCGTAGCTACCGATCCACTACGTCGCTTCCCTAGCGCCGAGGCGGCAGAATTGTTGGAAGATGGCGCGGCGCAGTTCCATCGCCAGTTGGTCTTCGGCGATCTGGCCAGCGAGTACGGTCACGACCTGTACATCTGGCTGGAAGAGATTCGCAAGATCGACGCACTCAAGAGCCAAGATGGACTCGACTCAACCCAGTGGGAACCCAATGGGTAAAAGAGTGCGGCCTCCTGCCGCAATAACCAGCACTCGTTGCTGGGCTATTCTGCGCTAGTGCTGTGTCAAACATGAATCTGAGCGTAGCGGAACCCACTCTTTCCTGTTTGATAAAACACTTGCTCTGCTGTTCGAAAGCATCCTGTACAGTGAATCAATTTGTTCAGCGAATCAATTTGTTCAGTGAATCAAAGTGGCCATCCCTGGCCAAGCCGTCGTCCCTGCCACGCCGAAGCGGGTCCGATTAATAGCGATGGGGTAGGAGTCAAGAAAAGAATTATCCGGCTACTGAATTGAAGCCAGTTTGAAAAGTTTAGTGGGCCACAGACTTCGTCACCACGTCTGACCTCCACTGCTACGCGATTGTGTGGATGTCGCAGCGGATTGTCAAGCGATGTTGAGATAATTTGGGACGAGCGGCCGGCTCAATAACATCGCGACCCTTGAAATTGTTATCTTGAACGAGCTGGCGAGCCACAAAAAAAAGATCTTCGAAAAAACAGTGAGGTATCGATTTGAGCGCTCTGGAACGTGAAGCGGAACTGCGCCTAAGTAGCTTGCAAAACAACACGCTCGATCCCGTGCTCACTTCCGATGTCTGCCGACGTCTGGGGATCTTCGCCATTCCCCCCAACTTCAAATTGACCGTCGTGATTCCGGTATACAATGAAGTCGATACTGTCATTGATGTGATCGATCGCGTGCGGCGGACAATGTTGCCGTTGGAGATCATCGTAGTCGATGACGGCAGCAGCGATGGCACGCGAGACAAGCTGGCCAGTCTGGCAACGTCGGACGATTTGCGAGTTGTGCTACACACGGAAAATCGCGGCAAGGGCGCAGCTTTACGAACTGGTTTTGAACTGGCCACAGGCACGGCGATCATCGTGCAAGACGCAGACCTAGAATACGATCCCGATGATTTCCGTTTCTTGATTCAGCCGATCATCGAGGAGCAGGCCGACGTGGTGTACGGCACGCGCTACGGCCATCACGACCGCCCCGTACCACCGCTGTGGCACGTGATCGTCAATCGCTTTATCACGCGACTATGTAACATCCGCACCGGCCTCTACCTGAGCGATGTAGAGACATGCTACAAATTGGTGCGGCGTGAATTGCTACAGGAGTTGAGCCCCACACTGCGCGAAAACCGCTTCGGAATTGAAATTGAATTGACCATCAAACTCGCTCGCAAGCGGGCTCGCTTTTACGAACGGCCAATCCGCTATGATCGCCGCGGATTTGACGAGGGAAAAAAAATCGGTTGGCGAGATGGCGTGCGCGACTTATATTGCATGCTGCGCTACTAAGTTGGCTACTTCGGTCGCACGATGTGAAGTTGTACGGCAAGTATGAGTCGG
>CAKQNH010000417.1 GCA_934255105.1 uncultured Pirellulaceae bacterium | reverse complement strand
GATTTGCGGTATCAATCGTCCGGCCTGGATCTTCCCAGGCCAACTGATCAGCAGCGGAGAACGCACGCCACCTTCATCGGTCGATCCCTTGCGGCCCTTCATGCCTCCATTCCAACGAAAGCTGTTGGGGCCATTGTCGCTGAAGAAAACCACGATCGTGTCGTTGGCCAATTTGAGCTCGTCCAGCTTGTTGAGCACCCGCCCCACATTGTGATCGATGCATTCCACCATAGCCAAGGCGGCGCGCGTGAAATCTTCGTCTTCCGAGTCTTCAGGTCGTGCCTTCAAGGCCAACGTTTTTTGTTTCATGCGATCCCAGTAAGCATCTGGGACTTGCATGGGAGTGTGTGGAGTAGGCATCGGCAAGTACAGAAAAAAGTTGTCCGCTTTATTCTCTTCGATGAATTTCAATGCATGGTCGGTAAAGTCATCAACCAGATAACCCTTGCCTTGAACCAGTGCGCCATTGTGCTCGAGCTGTGGTGAAAAGTAGTCGCCCCAATGCCCCGAACAATACCCGTAGAAATCATCGAATCCGCGAGCCAGCGGGTGATAGGGATACTGCATGCCATTGTGCCACTTGCCATAACCGGCCGTTTTGTAACCCGCCGCTTTGAAGGCCTGAGCAATGGTCCGTTCGTCCAGATTCAGCCGCTCGCCGCCGCGCGAGACATCGTGAACTCCACCTCGCGGATGGTAGCGGCCCGTGAGAAACTCGGCGCGTGTCGGCGAGCAGACGGGGCTGACAAAAAAGCGATCAAACCGTACACCCAGCCTGCCAATCGAATCGATATGCGGTGTAGACAGATTCGTGTTGCCGTTGAGGCTCAGGTCTCCCCAACCCTGGTCGTCGGTTAGGATCACGATCACATTTGGACGGTCCGTGGACTGGGCGTTGAGCAGGGCTGGATGCAAGGCGTGGGCGAGGAGTGCGGCACATACTGGGATGATCAATAAGAGCTTGGACATATTGCGTTGTGCTTTGAGATGGAGGTAGCTGCAGTGACGAGTAGCGATCCGCCGTTGTTGTAGCTTCGCGCGCTCCAGACGGGATGGCGTTGGATCAGCCATTTCCATACTGCCAGGTGACATGCGCAAGCGGTTGTGCGGCGTTTCGCTGGAGTGCAGGCTTTAGCCGCTCTGGTTACATTTGACATGCAAGGCGCCTAAAGGCCGTACTCCAACAATGCGCTCAAACGCATCACTCCAACAGGGTCATTTCATTTTAAGCATCGTGACGTTTTAAATACCTTTTCAACGCATGCTTTCTAGCCGTATTCTCGCTGGTCATGTAGCGTAGCTTACCAAATATCTCGCGCTCCGGCCCCCACGCGCGGTCGTAGCGCCCGAGCACCCAAAAAATCCCGCTATAGGAATTCGGGTCGCGGCCGTCCAAAGCAGATTTATTGTTGAGCTCGATCATCACATCTAACGCCTCCTGAGCCGAGCGACTCCACTGCAGGATTTTCTTGCCCCACAGCATGCGCAGATAATTGTGTATCCTGCCGTCGCGAACCAACTGCCGCTGGGCTGCGTTCCATATCGGGTCGTGCGTGCGCGCCTCTTCGAATTCGGCCAGCGAGTACACGATGGGTCGCTCGTCGCCCGCGTGCTCTTGGATCGTGCGCAGTGCCCACTCGGGCAGCGACTCAAACGCGTCGTAGTTGGGCTCGCGCCAACACATATTGAAACCGATCTCGCGCCACGTGCAGAGCTGATCCAGAAACGCTTCCGCATTCTGGTCGACACCCCAGAAGCCGCTGACTTTACCATTGGCAGGCTTGAGTTTGCTAGGGTTCCAACCAGTCGCTTGCATGACTTCAAAAAACACCTCGTGCGGACTGATATGACCAAAGTGCAGATGAGCGGAGAGTTCACTCGAGCCGTCCTCGTCGGGCTCATTGCGATCCAAGTCGTAATTCGCCAGACGCCGCTGAACAAATGTCTTGAGCAACTGCGATGCGGTAGCTGACCCGCCGCAGATCGTTCCAGGGCCAACGGCATGATCTATGCGAAGATGCTTCAAGCCATTGGCGGCCAGCAAATCATCCAGTTCTGCCCGCGGCCACCTGCGCTGGATCGCTTCGGGCATAGCGTTCAACGAGGGTACGTTCCGCAGCGAGCGTCCGTCCAGTGGATTGGGGTCGGGCGGATGCTGGAGATGGATCGGCAGCTCTTTTTGCATCCAGCGGCGATAGGAATGAGCGACTGTAAATGTTCGCTGGGCGGCTTGCAACGGCATCAGGCCATTGGCGTCCACGGCCAGCAGCGCGCACGGCAGTTTGCCGCTGATCGCGCGCAACATGCGAGGATGAAAGAAGCACGGAAAGTCGTCGGTCACAACGGCAATGGCCTGAGCGGCCAACGCTTCGATCAACCCCGAACCGGCACCCGGCTGCGGTTCAACGTACGGGTAGTACATAGCATTGCTGTCAGTGCAAGCCGCTTCATTGTCGCGCATACCTTCGATGATAAAACGATGAAAGCGATCGCTGGCCCAGCGATAGCCCACGCGCAGCGCCTCCAGAACAATCAGCGGTCGCTGAGTCTGTTTGGCCAGGTCGCGGGCCAACTGTAGAGCGTAGTTGGAACGCGTCCGGCGGAAGGCGGTCATCCAGTAGACTACCCAGCGGCCCTCGGAGTCAATCTGCCGCTCGTTGAGCTGGCGGATGCGAAGGCTGGGTATTTGAGTGTCAATGTGCAATTTCTCGATTGCCTTTGATGCACATGTGGTAGCGGAAGTCGCCAAGACTTTCGACTCCTGAGGGCCAAAACTCTTGGCGAGTTCCGCTACGAGTACAGTCGAAACTCTTGGCGAGTTCCGCTACGACAAGAGCGCAGTAGCTACTTGGGCAGCAGCGCCATAACCGATTCACTTGGGCGTGGTATGACGTGCGCCGCGATCAGCTTTCCTAGCCCTTCGACTTTGGGTTTGGCAGCGTCGACGGCAGCGCGAACCGCGGCCACATCGCCACGGATGACGATGGTCACGTAGCCCCCCCCTAGCTTCTCTTTGCCGACGACTTCAACTTGCGCCGCTTTACAGGCGGTGTCGATCGCTTCAAAGACGGCCGTAAAACCTTGTGTTTCAATAAAGCCTAACGCTTGAATCGGTGCGGAACTCACGTGGGTAGTCTCGGTTTGGGGAGTGGTGGTTGTTGAAGGTGTACTGGACGAACCCGCCGCCGGAGATAGCTCTTTAACGACGTTCTGCTGGATTAGTGGACTGAATTCGATCGCGCTGCGGATGCCTTGGAAGCCGCCATCGCTCATCCTCGGAATAACAGTGCAAACCGGATCTCCCTGCATCTGCTGGGCGATCTCATAACCTGCATCCACGGCCAAGCGCACCGCGTCGACGGGCCCCAGGATCTTAATACAAGTTCCCGAGAAATCATTCAATTCGACTTGCCACAGGCGCACACTGGCAGCTTTTTCCATGGCGTCCAGCGCCACCATGGCGGGAGTCCAACCTTTGGTTTCGAGCACGCCAAAGGCATCGGTGGGAGTCTCTACAGTAGGCAATTCGAATCTCTGGCATGGGAGTTGAGGTCGGGGAACTGCTAGCGAGAACGCAAGTTGGCTAGGCAACTCTCCCTTGGATTCCACCATCATGGCTGGCCAAAGCTGGAATTGCTAGACGAGCCAATACTTTTTCGGTCATATCGCGCGCGAAAATAACGGTCGTAGAGGATTGTCGGGAGCAAACGTTTAACGCCCAGCCACAGTAGCCGGTGCATCGCGAGAAAGTTCAATCGCGGCGCTCGGCCAAGAATCACCCAAGAGCCACAGCGAGGCAGACGGTCCGGCTACGTAGGCGCCGGCTGGAGTGGAGTCGATTATCCCCGCCACACCACCGTGCAAGAGCGAGCGCACATAGCCAACTTGGCTGGCTGCCGTGTGTGAGTGTAGCGTGTGACTGCTGCAGGTGCCGTCGCCTTCGCAGGCCGTAAACAAAGGTTGGTTGACGCTGTGGTGCATCAAGGACCTGCGCAGAGACTAAGTCAACTCGTGATTTGCGCCTGCTACGGCTCGGCGTTAAACGATACAATGGCTTAGCAAAGCTTGGGAGGCGATTAACATCATGGACTTATCGATTATTCAATCCGCTCTGCAGAGCTGTGACCCTCACGATATGCGCAGCGTAGCGCGTGTAGCAGTGGCACTGGCGCGGCACCTACAACACCGCGCCAAGCAACTGCAGACTCCGGCCGAGCGTCGACAGCAGGCCGAGCTGGATCGCATGCTGCGGTATCCTCGCGACAAAGCCATCCTAACCCAATTGACGGATCAAGCCTTTCGCAGCGAGCGCGCAGCGCGATCCGCAGATCAACTGGTGCACATTTTAGACGTCCAAGGCATTCCGCGGTTCTTCAGCCCGCTGGAACGCACGATGCTTCGCGGCTTCCAATCGTTCGGTGAATACTTGCCGGGGGTCGCAGTGCCGCTGGTCAAAGATAAGATGCGTCAGGAAACAGCCAATGTGATCCTGCCCGCCGAGCCCGATATGTTGCGCAGCCATCTGCGCGCGCGCCGATCTGCCGGAGTGCGAATGAATGTCAATCTGTTAGGCGAATCGGTGCTGGGCGAAGGTGAGGCACAGCAGCGGTTAACGGCCAACTTGGCTCTGCTGCAAATGCCGGAAATTGAATGCGTGTCGGTGAAGATCTCGACTCTCTATTCGCAAATATCGACGCTCGCCCACGATGCCACAGTACGCACCCTCTGCGATCGCCTAGAACGGCTATACCAAGCTGCATCGGCGGCCACTTTCACTCGCCACGACGGCACGCAGGTTCCCAAATTCGTTTACTTGGATATGGAGGAATATCGCGATCTGCGTCTGACCGCCGACGTCTTTCGGCAAACTCTCGATCGCCCAGGATTAGAGCAGGTCCGCGCCGGCATCGCCTTGCAAGCCTACGTACCGGACAGTTTTTCGGTCCAGCAGGAGTTGACCACTTGGGCGCAAACTCGGGTGGCCAGTGGGAGATCCCCCATTACGATCCGCATCGTGAAAGGGGCTAACATGGAGATGGAACGCGTCGAGGCGTCGTTGCGCGGTTGGCCTCAAGCTCCCTACAAAACCAAAGTGGAAACGGATGCAAATTACAAACGCATGGTCCGCTATGGTTTGCGCGCGGACAATCTTTCAGCCGTGCGCCTAGGAATCGCTAGCCACAA
>CAKQNH010000416.1 GCA_934255105.1 uncultured Pirellulaceae bacterium | reverse complement strand
GAATGTGACCGTAGCAGAAGTTGCTCCGGGCACACTGCAGATCCAAGGTTCGCGTTTGGTATCCGTCGATCCTATCGACAGCGGTTTGATAGTCGCTGGCAAGGCTGGCGTGCAGACCGCTTTGGGCATTCAGATTCCGCTGTCCGCAGGACAACCCGCCGGGCTGGCTGATGGACAGACCTTTACCATCGACCGCACCGGAACGCCCGTAACCTTTGAGATCGATACCAACAGTAGCGTTGTCAGTGGCAATATACCCGTCCGCTTCCCCGTGGGAGCCAGCGTAGACGCCGTGGCTGCCGCTCTGGTATCCGCGATTAATGCGGGCTCGCTGGGGCTGACTCCGGTCTATGCCGGTGGAGGCTTGGTCACGCTGGGCAGTGAGTCGGACATCGTGTTGGACATGGCGCTGACGGTATTGCAGCAAAGTGGCGTTGCAGGCCAACCTGCATCGGTTGCAATTCCGGTGACCGTCAAGGCTGATCAAACAGCCGAAGAGACCGCTGCATTGATCGTGGCTGCGATCGAAGCGCAGAATCTACCTAGCGTCATCGTGACGCAACTCGGGGACAGAATCACGATCGAAGGCGCTACCAGCGTAACTGGTGTTGGCGCCTCAGCCATCGGCCCGATTCGCGACTTGGCGGGCAACCCGCTCAAGGCCAATAATCCAGACGGCACGACCACGCTGGTCATCTTCCAGGGCGAGGGCTTGGACTACGGCGATGCTCCGGCACCCTACCTGTCGACGTTTGCCGAGAATGGCCCGCGCCACAAGGTAATCCCCGGATTGAGCCTGGGGCCAACGGTAACAGCCGACGCCGATGCGCGCCGCGACGATGATGATATCGGCGACGATGGGGCGACATTTTTGCCGCTATACTCGGCATTCCAAAGCAGCGTTACTCTGTCGGTCATCAATACGACTGGGCGATTCGCCTATGCTTCGCTGTGGATCGACTTTGATGGCAACGGGATCTTCTCCGATACCGAGCGGATCATTAGCGCGCAACGAGTAGCGTCCGGGCAGACGACCGTGGCCTTCACGATACCACGCACCACCAGCGATGGCACGGGCCCAGCCCGCGCGGTGCTGGGAGATACCTTTGCTCGCGTTCGCTTGAGCACGGATTCCACGGCCATCGTCAGCTCGTTTGGCGCGGCACCCGATGGCGAAGTAGAGGACCATCGCGTGACCATTCTGCCCAACCCGTTCTACAATCCGAACGGAGTAGTGGACAGCTTGGGCAATGGTTTGGACGTCAATGGAGACGGATTCGTTTCGCCGATCGACGTGTTGCAGGTCATCAATTACCTCAACTCGACAGCACCCAAGTTTTTGGATCTGGCCAATGCAACTGGCTTGCCTCCCTTCGTGGATGTCAACGGCGATGGGTTCGTTTCCCCACAGGATGTCAATATCATCATCACCTATCTCAACTCGCGGCCACGCGGCTCGGGTGAAGGAGAGGCCAGCGACGGATCGATAATGTTTGCAGGCGAAGGCGAGCAATCCGCCGTTGACTTGAGCTCGAGCCAGTCTGGATCGGGTGAGCTAACGGTTGTCGCCAGCGATTGGGCTGGTGGGCTGGCAGATATTCTACGGCCACGATTGGCAGAGCGTGAGCTGGGGGCGACTACGGTACACGACCAGGCGTTGCTAGCCAGCAATGACGATTCCTCCGATATCACCGCTTTTGTCGGTTCTAGCCAAGCCGGGCAGTCCGTCGATGACTTCTGGGCCGGTTTGAACGATCAGCGCGACGACGACGATTCGATCGTTGATTCATTGAGCGATGCGTTAGTTTATGACCTATTAGGGAAAATTTGATGGATTCAAGTGGGTGATTGTTCCACTCAGGCAGGTATGCTTGAGTTGCCATCGCGCCATAGGCACGTTCCGTAGACAACTGGCGCTTGATCCCCTCCCGCTCGTGGATCGTGCAGCTTTTAAGCCTTCGTAAGTAAGGCTTCGTTAAACCGCGTGGGCAACGCCCCGCGGCTGCTGGCTCATCAGCCCGCAGCCCGTGGGGCACGCGG
The DNA here is from genome assembly GCA_934255105.1 of uncultured Pirellulaceae bacterium. Taxonomy (GTDB): domain Bacteria; phylum Planctomycetota; class Planctomycetia; order Pirellulales; family Pirellulaceae; genus Aureliella. The sequence continues at coordinate 3,147 of CAKQNH010000416.1, read as the reverse complement.
TTTCACGAAAACTTGGAGGCTGCACGAGCCGCTCGCGGCTAAATGCAATCGAGACGACCCTGAACGGACGTATCCTACATGGAAAGAGCTAGATCTTTTCGCCGCCAGAATCGGCGGCCCAAATCACGCACTAGGCGACTGTTGTTGGAGGGGCTCGAGACCCGCCGCTTGCTGGCTGGGCTTCCGTTTGGTGCCGCACCCGCTGATACGGGCGAATTCATGCTCGGTAGCGTGGCGGTCACCCCCGTGCTGCTGGAGAGCAATGGCCGGATCGATCCCAGCACCGAGGATTGGACTCCTCAGCACATCCAAGAGGTCCTGGCCAACGTGCGTGAGGGAGTCGATTGGTGGGTCGACCTGCTGGCCACCCAGTCACCGCTGGCACCGCTCAGCTTCACGATCGACACCACCTACGCCGACACGCCGGTGCAGACGCCTTACGAGCCGATCAGTCGCCGCTCCAACGACTATTACCAGTGGACGTCGGAGTTCCTCAATACGATCGGTTTCCAGCGCACCAATAATCTCGAAGTCGATATGCGCGCTTTCAACGATGCGCAGCGCGTCAAGCTGGGGACAGATTGGGCCATGACCGTCTTTGTCGTCCCCAGCCTGAACGACAGCGATGGCCAGTTCTCTCCGGGTGGTTCATTCAGCCGAGCGTTTTCATTCGCCGGCGGGCTGTTCATGGTCGTCCCCTCCACGCGTCCAGCATCGACTTACGCCCACGAGACCGGCCACCTGTTTTGGGCTCGCGACGAGTATTCGGGCGGCGGATCGTACTACGATCAACGCGGCTACTACAATACGCAGAATATCAATGCGGCGAATAATCCAATTGCCGGTTTTGAACAGCAGCCGAGCATCATGGCGGCGAGCTCGCTACTCGAAACGGCTTACGCCACGCACACCTCACCGGCCAGCACGCTGGCTATGGTGGGTTGGCAGGATACCAATGGCAACGGCATCTTCGATGTGCTCGACGTGCCTCATCAATTGACCGGGACCGGTTACTGGGACACGATCAGCGGCGAATACAAATTCTCTGGACAGGCCACCGTCCGCACCCTGCCAAATCAGAATCCCTCGGGCCTAGGCAACTCGATTACGATCAACCGCATTCGCGAGATCGAAGTCCGCTTCGATGGTGGCCCATGGCAGACGCTGGTGGCCCCCAACGCGCCACAGGCCGAACTGGAACTGAGCATCCCTGTGCCAGCTAATGCACGGCAGGTCGAGCTCCGCGCTCGCGATTCGCAAACGAGCGTCATCAGCAACGTTTTTGTCGGGCGATTGAACCGCGCCGACGCGACTACAACTGCAGGTATCAATGGGGCAGTTTGGATTGATACCAATGCCAATGGTCTGCGGGACAATGGGGAATTCGGTCAAGCAGGCTGGCGGGTCGAGCTGACCGATGCGCAGGGAACTCCACTGCAACTGCGGACAGTGGTTGAGCCTGACAACTTACCACTGGGCGTGCTGCCTTCCAATTTGGATCCGCGATATACCCTGAGCGCTGTGGGAGACGACACCGACAGGCGCATAGCAGTCTTGACGGATACGGGCACCAGCACCGGCACGCGAAATTTCCAGGGCTACGGCAGATCGATGCAGTCGTTCACATCGCTGTGGACCGCCTCCTCTCGCCGCCTGCAAGCCGACTTCGCGACACCGACAGGAGTCGTTCAAATTGACGTCGTGGCTCCCGTCAATCAGGCCGTGGGACAGCTCGAGGCCTACAACGCCGCCGGGGAACTGCTGGAGCGAGTGACTACGCCGCCACTGGCGGTTGGGCAAGTTGCCACGCTGACGATTACTCGTCCAGCCGTAGACATCGCCTATATCATCGCCGGGGGCCACCGATTTACCAGCGTCAAACTTGACAATTTGCAATTTGGTCCCCAGGCGTCGACTACCACTGGAGCCCTAGGGACGTACAACTTCCCTGCTCTCCCTGCAGGAACCTACTGGGTTCGGGCTACAGCGCTGGGGAGCAATCAGCCTTTGGCATCCCAGCCTGCGCAGCGGCAGGCGACTGTCTCCAAAGGGGTGGCCACACTGGACGTCGACTTCGGCTTTGCTCCGGCCACTCATCGGTGGCAGAACCAGAGCAACCCGCTCGATGTCAATAACGACGGCCTGATCACCCCCATAGACGCGCTGCTGGTCATTAATGAAATCAATCTGCGTGGAGTCCGCAGTTTGGTTGGGAGCGATTTAGCGACACCACCGTATATCGATACCAATGGCGATAATTCGTTGACGCCGAATGATGTCTTGCGGGTCATCAACTACATCAATGCACACCCCGCCAGCGGGCGCGTCCCCAGCAGCGCGGAACAGGCACCTAGCGGAACGGCAGCGAGTTTTGCCGAGGGTGAATTTGGGGGGGTGCCTCCCATCGACCACTTACTTGCACAGATGGGCGATGACGAGGAAGCATGGGAGTTGTGGTTCACGCAGTCCTGAAGAGAGTTTTAAGCCGGACTATTCGCAGCGGAACTCGCCGAGAGTTTCGGCAGCCCTCATGGCCGAAAGTCTTGGCGACTTCCGCTACCAATAAAAGCTTGCGAGTCTAAAAACTCACAGCCAATGCGGGTTATGATTAATCGGGGTTAAACAATTTGGTGGCCGAGCAAGCAACTTTACACCGCTGCGTTCGTTCGGGGGCAAGCCTACGACGGCGCCCAAAACACCCCTAACGGCCAGTATGGTAAGGCCAAGGTCCAGTAGTGGAGAATGTGTCGCAAGTTTCTTATTGAAATCCTCGAAACCTGCGGAACTTAACCATTTTTCATCGCTCTAAGGTTGGAAGGCACAATCTGGTTATGCGGGATGTAGAGAATACTTGGGTATTTTGCGAGAGAATTGAAACTACTACACATTACCTATACTGCCTTAATTGCAAAAAGGTCTCGCTTTGACTAATCTGAAATATCTCCTAGCATCTAGGGTGCTCGTTTCGACAGACTTTTCGGGTTAGGCTCCTGCGTGTTGCCCGTATAAAAACACATTTTTGGAACGCTAGAAGCTGCACTGCTGCTTCCAACGGACTGTTTACTTCGCAAACTCCTCGACGTCATTAGGCGCAGTAATGAAAAAAGAATTCGGCAAATTGTTCGGTAATCTAAGCAGTACACGGCG
>CAKQNH010000415.1 GCA_934255105.1 uncultured Pirellulaceae bacterium | reverse complement strand
ATAGTTTCGCTGCCTACCCCAGAATCATCTCCCTGTGCAAGCTCGTCTATGAAGGATGTTCACACGAGGCATTGTTGGTACCAACGTACGGTGGACAACTGTTTGAAACGGGCGATCCGCAGAGCAGCGATGGCCTCAGTCGAGCGCTAGCCGTGCTTGAGCAGGGTTGCTACGAACACGACGTGATGAATGACCAACAGGTCCGCAACATCTTGGACTTGCTCAGTCGCACCAAGATCAAGATCCGGCAGGGGCGACAGAGTACATGGGTACCTGCACCGGTTGACTTTTCCAGTCTCGACAGCGAATACATTGGCATTCTCTACGAGGGCTTGCTGGACTTCGAACTGCGTCAGGCGAGTGCAGATAACCCCATCATCTTCCTGGCTGTTGGCAACCAGCCGGCATTGCCGTTGGCGACATTGGAAGCCATGGATGATAAAGCGCTGAAGAACCTATTGGAGAAGATGAAAGACACCTCGTCTGCCGCCGACGATGAGGGCGACGACGACGAACAAGCTGAAGACGACAGTGAGCCGACGGCGCTAGCCGCGGGTACTGACTCGGATAGCGACTCGGATAGCGACATCGACCAGACCGACGATGGCGAAGAGGCTGACGAGGACGCTAGCGAAGACACGATCGACGACGCTCGGCATACTGCTCGGGCTCGCGCAGAAGCCTGGGCCGCGCGGGCGATCAAAGTAGGCAATCTCGTTACCAAGCCGCGCGGCAAGATGACCGACGAAAAGCGCCTGCAATATCAAGCGGCCCTCGATCGCAAGGCCAGCCAGATCGTGACCAAAGTTGTCTTGCCTGGTGAATGGTATCTGGTACGTTGGGGCGGCACGCGCAAAGGTTCCGGTACGTTTTATACGCGCCCGCAACTCGCCATTCCCACCGTCCACCGCACCCTCCGTCCGCTCGCCTACGATCCACCGGTGGCGACGAGCTTCCAGCTTGTCGAAGGTCAGGCGTCCGTGGCGACGAGCTTCCAGCTTGTCGAAAGTGAGGATGGCAAGCAAGATGCTTACCCCACGGTCGTCGACTCACCTCGCCCGCTTGCGGGAGAGGTCGGGTTCTCAGGCCCGGGAGAGGGCCAGAGCACACCGCTGCAAACCGCATCTGAAACGCCAGAAAAATACGACACGACCGTCGCCAACGACCACAGCAACCAAGGCGCCCTCAACTACGATGCGCCGGTCGAAGACTGGATCCCCAAGCGTCCCGAAGAGATTCTCAATTTGAAGGTCTGCGACCCAGCCTGTGGCAGCGGATCGTTCCCATTGGCCGCTCTGCGCTTCCTGACGGAAGCACTTTACAATTCGCTGCATCACTACAACCGCATTCAATATTACTCCGACCGGACAGTCATCGACCTAATCGTCGACGACGCCACGCAGCGCACGCTTTCGGGTGAACTACTCCCCTGCCGTCCGGAAGACAACGACTTTGAACCGAGAACCAAAGCCGTGCTACGTCGCTACATTGTCGAACGCTGTATCTACGGCGTCGATCTCGACCCATTGGCTGTCGAACTGTGTCGGCTGAGCCTGTGGATTGAAACGCTCGATCCTCGACTGCCATTTACCTTCCTAGATCACAAGATCAAATGCGGCAATTCGCTGATAGGTACTTGGTTTGATCAATTCATGCACTATCCGGCTATGGCCTGGATGCGTGAAGGTGGCGACAAGAGCCATAGCAATGGCGTGCATTATGAAAAGGAGGCCTGGACCAGAGCCATCAGTGGTCACTTGGCCGATCTCAAGCAGCAGTTGATCGATCAAGTCGATCAACAGCTTTATCTCAACACCGGCGAAGACCTCAATACTGTACAAACGGCTCACGATGACGCCGAGCGAGCGCTGGAGAGCATTCATCGCATCGGCATTCACGAAGCCGATCGTCGCGCGCAGGAATACAAGCGACTGGTCGACAGCGAAGAATTTCGGAATGCCAAATTCTCACTCGACTTGTGGTGTGCGATTTGGTTTTGGCCGCCAGAGCAGCTCGAGCACTGTCCGCTGGCGACCAACTTCTACGAAGGCAAATTGTCTGACGAAGCAACGCATATTGTCCACGATTTGCAGCAGCAACTGCGGTTCTTCCATTGGCAGTTGGAATTCCCGGACGTTTTCAGTACCACCACAGATGGCTTTGACGCCGTGCTGGGCAATCCTCCCTGGGATATCGCCAAGCCTAATAGCAAGGAGTTCTTCTCCGCGCTCGATCCGCTCTACCGCAGCTATGGCAAACAGGAAGCCATCAGCAAGCAGCGAGAGACTTTTGCCGACGACGGTAATACCGAACTTCGCTGGCTCAAGTACAACGCCGTGTTCCGAGCTCAATCGAACTGGGTCAAGCACTCCGGCGATCCGTACGGCAGCTCACTCAATACCGATTCCAAAGGTAAACAATCGCAGGCGTTAAACTTAGGAGGTGGCGGTGGTGGCAGCTTCAATCGTTCGGTCAGTCGCCATGAAAAGTGGAGGGATAATCGCGAAGGGCAGACAGGTTACTCACAGAACCTAGAAGAGACCCGCGGCTTTCATCATCAGGGTGGCGGCGACATCAATCTCTACAAAATGTTCCTGGAGCAAGGCCATGCCATCCTCAAAGAAGACGGTCGGATGGGCTTCATCGTTCCCTCGGGCATCTACTCTGACCACGGCACAGGAGCCTTGCGGAGTTTGTTCCTGGACCGTTGTCGTTGGCAGTGGTTGTTTGGCTTCGAGAACCGCGAGGGGATATTTGACATCCATCGCTCGTTCAAATTCAATCCGATCATCATTCAGAAGGGAGGCCAGACGGACAGTATTCGGACGGCCTTCATGCGCCGCGACTTGGAAGACTGGGAAAAGGGAGAGCAGTTCGCAACCGAATATCCGCGCGAGCGCGTGCTGCAATTCTCGCCACGCAGCAAAGCGATTTTGGAAATCCAGTCTCAGCGCGATTTGGAGGTGCTCGAAAAGATCTACTCCAACAGCGTATTGCTCGGCGACGACGGCCCTGACGGCTGGGGCATAACTTACTCGCGCGAATTCGACATGACCAACGACAGCAAGTTGTTCCCGCCGCGCGACAAGTGGGAAGAGCGTGGCTACCGCCCCGACGAATACAGCCGCTGGCTCAAGGGCAACTGGCAACCCCGCACTCCCGGCAGCCCTGCTCCGCTCGGCTGCAAACGTGTCGACATCCCCGAAGGCATCATCCTCTCCCGCGATGGCCAGCAGTGGATCAGCGAGGTGGAAATCGAAGTTGACGAATTCAAGGATAAGAAGGGAAAGAAGCATGCCGGAGCCGCAATCGCGATTCCGCTATATCAAGGTGCCATGTTGCGTCAACTGATTGCCAATCGCCAACGATATGTGTCTGGTGCGGGGAACAGCGTGCAATGGGAACAAGTTGATCTGTCAGAACGAGATGACCTTTTTTACTCGTCTCAATTCCTGATTTCGTCAACGTTCGCAAAGTTGTTTGCCCCATCTTCAACCAAACCCAGATACCTTTTAAGAAATATTGCACGAACAACTGATACTCGTACTATCATCGGAAGTCCATGCCCACCATTTCCTGCCGGTCACAGCTTGGCGGCAATAGGACTAACAAATGACGACCAACAAATTGGGGTTTGGCAATTGGCGGGAATTTTGAGTAGTCTTTCCTTCGATTGGCAATTCCGACAAAGACTCGGAGGCACAAACGTCAGCTTTTCGTTTCTATCTGAATCAGCAGTGCCGAAAATGCAGAATTCTACTCCATGGATCGCATTGCAGGCGATGTCTCTCGCCAATGCAGGCTTCGTAAACGCTGTAGGATGGTGTCTCCTTGAACGTGCAATTCCTGTCAATACTCGGACAGTCGCATCTCTATGGGCCTTGACCGAACATGAGCGAACACGCCGACAAGCCGTCCTAGACGCCTTGTCCGCATTGCTTTATGGGCTGGACGAGGAACTGCTGGCACATTTATTTCTGGAATGCGATTACCCAACGGAATACTACGAAGCTGGAAGCTGTAACTCGAAGGGAATGTGGCGAGTTGATAAATCGAAACCACCAGAGCAACGACAAACGGCATTGACTTCGGTCGCATTTCGAAACCTGACGCAACACATAAGCAACACCTCTGATATGGAACTGGGTATAAGGTCTTTCCCCAATCAAAATTCAGGAGAAGGTTGGCAGCTGCCAGAATCGTTAAGGTTATCCGACTACAGCCTTGGTCACGACGCACGCGCTCACGAGTACCAGCCTGTCCGAGATTGCTTCGGGCCTCGCTTTTTTGGCTGGCAGCTCGAGCAAGCGGCGGAAGAGTCTTGGCGCGAGTGCCACCTCCACGCTCGCAATATGCTTGGCGAATCGTCCTACAACACTTTTCATGTAGGCCCTGCAGGCGAAGTGACACCAAATCATATAGCTCAAGACAAGATAATAGCTGATCCGGGCAACTATGAACTATCATCGGTGCCAGTGAGAAAAAAGGGCTCCGGCAATCGCAAATAATCATGAGTTATTATGAGACTACGACTGGATTTTTAGATGACTGAAGTTAAGCGATCCGAAAAATACGAACAAGCGCGAAACATTCTTCCTGAGGACTTAAGGGCGGTCCTTGACGACTTTGTGAATGACTACAAGTTCTTTGGTACCAAACACTATGGTTCTCCATTTATCTCCTATATCATTCTCGCCGAGATGGTGAAAGCGGGATGGCGTCCAAGCGGAGCTCCAATCGAGGATGAGGAACCAGATACATAGCTTGAGCAAAGGCCAGGAGCACAAGCATCGATTCACGGAACATGGACCTTTGTAGGAGTGCTTAGGGCCTCGCTACTAGGACTGCCAACTGGAGCAGTATGCCGAAGACTCCGGCACGAGTTGCACCTTCACGCCCGCAGACTGTTCGGCTTCGCCGGCTTCGCGCGATAGCACGTGATCGGCGGCCTAGAACCGAAACTAACGTGGGAAGGCTGGTCAAACAGAACTAAAAACATGGCAACTGATTCGAGGTTACTCTGATGTCGGAACCGCTATTCCAAGAAGGCGATGAAGTGCTGTATCGTGCGACCAATGACCATGGTCGTGTACTCGCAGCCCCAGAAAAAATCGCTGGTGAATACTGGTATCGCGTGAAAATTGGACGTAGGTCTGAGAATATCCCTGAAGACGACCTTGATGCGTTGTAC
>CAKQNH010000414.1 GCA_934255105.1 uncultured Pirellulaceae bacterium | reverse complement strand
TGACATGAAAATGCTCCCGTAATCGAATATGCTAATTCAATCACCAGATTTTTCCACTTCCTACTGACGCAAAACAGTGTTGGGGCACACTTCACATATTCAAAGAGATTCCACTGACTTCCCCCGTACCCTATCGGATCTCTGGAGCAAAACCGACCGAAACTGGCAGCATACATGCCGCCGCAGCGATCTATGCCGACCACCCTGGTGTTGTAGTGTTGAGCGGCTCTCGGCTGGACAAGCCACAGCGACTAATCAAAAAACGGAAATAGCTGCTTCAACTCCTCAGGCGATGGGCGGCGACCGTATTCGCAGATCTCGAAAGCTTCGGCGTACTTGACCGCCTTGCCACGCTCCTCGCCGTACAGATGGACCAAGGCCGCGCGATGCAGGTTGGCTTCGTCGCTCTGGCGCTTAACCCAACGCTGCTTCAGCCATTCGCGCTGAGCGGCCGGCTCTTGCGGTACCTGATCAACGAGCTCCTGACTGCCGCCCGCGCCCCCCTCGAAGGTCTGCGACACCAATTCGGTCAGAGCGTCGACCTTCTGCTCAAAGACGTCGTCGAGCGACACCGCGACGTCCGCTTGGAATGGGTACGGCTTCTGAAAGCGGTCGCTGGAGTACAGGAAAACTGGGTTCGTGGTCAGATGCGGAACATCGGGGCAGAAGTAGGGGACCGTGACCATAAAAGCGGCGTCCTGAACCAAAATGCCGGTGTAGCGATGGTCGGGATGATAGTCCCAGGGACGGTGCGCGATGACGATGTCCGCATTCCACTCGCGTATCAGCCGCACAAGCGTGCGACGGTTTTCGAGCGTAGGCATTAGTTCGCCGTCGTGATTGTCGAGCACTTCCGATTCGGCCCCCAGCTTGTCAGCCACTTTTTTGGACTCAGCAGTGCGCCGCTGCGCCAGCGCGCCGCCAGCCATATTCCAGTGGCCGATGTCGCCGTTGGTGACGGAGACCAGTTTTACATGATGCCCCAGCTTGGCCCATTTGGCGGCGGTTCCACCCGCTTTGTACTCGGCGTCATCAGGGTGGGCACCAAACACGATGATGCGCAGCTTGCCATCGTCCTCTTGAGCGACCGCCGATTGAAAGCTTGTCCCGATGACAACCATCGCGAAGCATAGGAATACTCTAACTGCGACATTCATGTTTGTTTTTCCCATAGTCGTGTCTGTGGTAGTGCGCCTTTGTAGCGCTTGACCAGTATAGCAAATGAATAGCTGGCAAGCGGCTGATATGAGGTGGGAACAATCTATCGTAAAGTGTTTGCGGTTGACTGGCGGAAATGCAACCTTGTACTGCTGCGACTTGTCGTAGCTTTTCGGTTGAAGTCGAGGGGGCGGGAAGAGCACCGAAGATGGGAAGTTGCTCGTCTGCGGGGTTAGGCCTGCAACCTGGCGTTGCTCGAACAGTGATGTTTCGCGCTGTTGGATACAAAGTTTGGATCATGGCAGGCGAGCTGGCATGGGGCCGATGCTTTTTTAAGTTGTGGGGGGATAAACGGGCAGGAGTGCGCTTTCTACGTAGCAAACGGGCAGGAGTGCCCGTTCTACTTAGCAAACGGGCAGGAGTGCGTGTTCTACGGGGAAACGGGCAGGAGTGCCCGTTCTACGTGATGAATAAATGCTAAGGCGCTAGTGTTGAGGAAGTGGTTGCCACTGGGCAATGGAGTCGATTTGTCGAATGCGGTCTCCGACGCCATACTTTTCATACACCCGCTTAGTCCACTCGAACTCCGCTGGCATGCGACCGACAAACGTGATCAGTCTGGGGAACGCCAATGCCAAATTGTGGGGCAGATCGCCGGTTCTGAGCACTCCCAGAAATTCGGGAGTGTTTGGATCTGTGTGGGTCGTCGGACAGTCTTGCAGCACGATTTCCTCAATGGCTGGATCCAATAAACTTGCATAGATTGCCAAGGGGGCTGTCGTCCCTTTACCAAACACGGCCACGGACTTTGGAGCAGCCAGCTCAAGCGATTCGCTCTGCTTGTTGATCACTGAGATCGCAGTCAACAAGTCACTGACTTGTCGTTCGGGCAGCGTTTGACCAAGCAGCGGATAGGTGCGGCGCGCCGTCCAAAGATAGCCAGGGCCGAGCGATGTCGCACCCGAATTGCGCACTTCAACGCCCGCAGTCGCGAGTTCGCCGGTCACTCGCGGGCGACTGGAGCCACCACCTGTGAACGTGCGTGTGGCGTCGGCAGGTATAGCGAAAACGAGTGTCGGAAGCGAGCCAGTTGCCTGAGTTGGCCGCGTCGTTTTGATCGCTATCCGGACATCATCGGCTGACAAAAGCTCCAGGGTGCCATAGGTACCGCCAGCATCGGTGCCGTCCGCGCGATAGTTCGCGGGCCCCACCGCGTCTGCTATGCAATTCCTGAAGGTCGAACTCAATAGCTTCGCTCGGGCATCGTTAGCGTACTGCATCCATTGGCCCTTCGTCGCCAAGTCGGCTGCATCCAGATCGGGAAGCGTGCCACGCTCGACCAGCAGCGTATCGACCTGCGCCATCTGATCGTTCTTAGGGAGCTGTCCGCCGAACACGAGCAGATTCTCCTCTGGTTCGACAAAATCGGTGATGTCCTCTGTGACAGGAGTGGCGTCGCCTTTTAAGTGTTTATTGAACCAAGTGAAAATAGCCAAGCGAAGTTTCGGAGTGTAGCCGTGCGGAGTCTGATCTTCCACCAGCTCAAACTGCTCGTTGGCTTCAAGTTGGTAGTATTGCCGCCGGATGCGGTGGGCCACGTCGCGATAGCCATTAGGCCGCCATAGCACGTCTTCCGATCCGGAGGCGATCATCAGCGCTCGGGGTGCGATCAGCGAGCCGATGTCTGGCCAACACCAACGCTGGTAGTTGATCCAAAACGCACAATCGCAATGCCCCTCCACTCCGCGATCCATAACAACTTGGCCAATGCTTCCCGATTGGCAGACTGGCACGACCACTTTGACGCGCGTATCCGCAGCGCCCAGACACCAAGAGATGACGCCACCACCGCTCAGTCCGGTGACGCCCATTCGATCCGCATCGACGTCATCACGAGTTTCCAGATAATCCAAGGCCCGCATTGCATTCCAGACTTCCGTACCTGCGGGCGTGTATCCACGGCTGGGCCAATCCCAGCGTTCGCCACGGTAGGTGCCGTGGTGAAAGCCTTGTGATTCGCCCAGTTGAATCGGATCGAGCACCAGCGCTACATACCCGTGCTGGGCGAACCAGCGTGGGTTGGCTTGATAGGGCGGGTTGACTTTGCCCTTGGAATGTCCGCACAGATAGAGCACTGCGGGGAGCGGCTTGTCGATAACTGCGGGGCGATACAGATTCCCAATCACATAGGCGCCGGGTAGGCTTTGGAAGTGTACTTTCTCGACGACGTAATCACCGCGCTCAAGTTTCCCTGTGACGGTGGCCTCCAGCGGAGTGCGGGGTGGCAGCGGCGACAGGCCCAGCATCTCGAGCCACTGCTGGCGTCGGTTCTCTAGGCTGGCTTGCCAATCCTCTTTGTTCAGAGGATTTTCGAGAGAAGCTGCTGACAGCACGGCGGCGTCTTTTCGTGCCGCTTCATACAACGTCAGTCCATCGTCAGCGGTAACAAGGTTCTGCATCGCGCCCGCTAAGACCAGAACGAGGATCCTACTAGCCATTCTTCCACCCACGTTGTCTGTCACTTGCTGCAGCCTCATATTTGTCCCCTCGGTAAATAGACCTGTAACCGTTCACAGATATGCATCATAGTCGTTGATCGCTCCGTCGATCAGATGCGATAGTCGTTGATCAGATGCGATAGTCGTTGATCAGATGCTGGGGCGCGATCTTCTATACGTTAACACCAAAAAAGGAACCGTGCAGCCGGAGCAAGGATCGCGGAGCGATCCACGACTTAGGAGCAAGGATCGGCGGAGCGATCCACGACAGACAGAGCAAGGATCGCGGAGCGATCCACGACAGAATAGCCACATTACGGGATGTTGCCACAATCGCCTTTGAGCGATACCTTGGGGGGTCTATCTTGTGAGCGGTGTGTAGGTGGGCCACTGGCAGCCGACCAAGGACGTTCCTCACCCGCTCGCAAAGTTTGCCTCGTTCGTTCGCTTGCCGATAGGAGTTCAGCCCGTGTACGTTGCCGTTTCGACCGATTCCCTGCCCGACCTTCAGATGCCTGAAGTTTTCACCGCGTGTGCTGATCTGGAGTTTACGACAGTCGAAATAGCTCTCCGCGAGAACGATTCACCGCTGAGCCCCAGTCGCATCGATGCTAACTTCGACAAGGCGGTCCACTTGGCCCGCCGCAGCCACCGCCTAGAGGTGTGCAGCTATGATGTTCACATCGACGCCAGCGGCGACGAGTATTTCAAGCAGTTCGAAGCCATCTGCCGCTTGGGTAAGGCCACCAAAGTTGTCACCCTGACCGTCCCCTCGGGCGAACTAGGGATCCCCTTCAACGAGGAGGTTGAGCGACTGCAGCGGTTGGTCGATGTGGCTGAAGGTGAAGGTGTTCGAGTTGCCATGAAGACGCAGATCGGCCGTCTGAGCGAAGATCCCGATACGGTGAAGGTGCTGTGCGATAATGTCAAAGGTCTGGGGATTACGCTCGACCCCAGCCACTTCCTGTGCGGGCCGTGCCCCAACAAGAGCCTGGATAAAATCATGGAATTTGTCTTCCATGTTCACTTGCGCGATTCTAAAAAGAAGCAATTGCAAGTCCGCGTGGGACAGGGGGAGGTCGAGTATGGCAGAATGGTGTCCCAGCTAGCCAAAGTCGGGTACTCGCACGCACTGAGTATTCAGATGGCACCCATGCCCGAGTTCGACCAGCGCGCCGAGCTGCGAAAATTCCGTTTGTTGTTGGAAACGTTGCTGTAACTCTGCGAACCAAGGCATCCACCAGCAGCCATGAGCGTCCCCTCGAACAGTTCGGTGCCGGCTGATATTTCGGCTGATAATCCCACTGCGGCACCGCGCGCAAATATCTCGGACTACTACGACGACACGCTGCTGGACTACGATATGTGGAGTCCAGAGGGCTATCTGCATTTCGGCTATTGGCGGCCCGGATTGAATCCATTCGTGCGGCGTCCGATGCTCGAAGAGATGAACCGATTTATCTTCCAGCACTTGGGGTTGCCCGAGTGGTCGAGCGGTAGCGTGGCCGACTTGGGGTGCGGCGTGGGGGCGGTCTCTCGC
>CAKQNH010000413.1 GCA_934255105.1 uncultured Pirellulaceae bacterium | reverse complement strand
CCCTACATAGACCCCTTGCGAATGCACTGGTTGCAACCAGCCGCTGGCCGATTGGCGGCTAGGCACGGGCAGCCAAGCGATCAGCCCGACCAGCCCTGCGGCCACGACGGCCAAACGCCAACGGCGACCGTGCTGCCGCGCAGTGTGCCACAAGCTAAGCAACGTTTTCACTGCAGGAACTCCCCACCAAGAAACCAGGATTGCGGCGGCTAGAAAGCGGCCCACCCATAATAGATTCCAATTGCCATAAATGCTGACCAGCACACTCGCGATCGTCAGCGATAACCCCGCGCGGTAGACCCAGCCAGCCAGACTAAACGCAAGTAGAAAATGGCGGCGTTTGCTCGATTCGGTTGACTTAGGACCAGTTACTCCTAAGCACAGCCAGTGCATGACGCTCATGGCCACACCATCGGCATTGCTGCGCAGGCTGACTTCATCCAACACATCCGCCAAAATGTAATAGCCATCAAATCGCATCAGCGGGTTGGCGTTGATGACAATCGTGCTCACCGAACATACCAGCATGGTTTGCAGTGCCAGAGTGCTGAGCGGTCCATCGACAGTGGCTAACCAAATCCAGGCAGCCAATGTGGCGATGATCAGTTCGACATACATGCCGGCGGCCGCTACGGCCGCGCGCTGCCAGCGCTGCGGCAATTGCCAACTCTCCGACACATCGCAGTACACACAGGGTGCCCCCAAGATGATAAACACACCGATGTCGGGACAACGCACCCCAAAGCGTTTGCACGCCAGAGCGTGACCCAGCTCATGCAGCCCGCGAGTAACAATGAATACCACGAACAGCGAGCCTGCCGTGGCGGGATGCAAAATCCACTCCAGCGACAATGATTGAGCGGCCAAGCGCTTGAACTCGAGCAGTACGGCCAGCCCGCTGAACAGCGCCAGCAACAGCCAGACGCGGACGGCGGAGCGGGATAGCCAGGGGCCAGTGTATGGGAGCCAACTCTCCAACCAACGATCCGGGTTGATCCCGCGGATTTGCCACGACACCGTGCTCCCCAGCCATGCCTGCCAGCCCTTGCCGTGCCTAGCGTACTTGGAGGGCTCGATGGACGAGACGCTCGTCAACCGGTCCGGCCACAATAGACCACTACTGACGAAGGTTTCCAATCGATGAAGTACCTGCTGATCGCTGATGGTCAAATTTGGATGATCGATGCGCAGCCGTTGCAACAATTGCCCAGTCGACAGGCGTCCGTCGGGACGCGTCAGCAGCCAGTGTTCGACTGCGCCCACGCGATAGCTCTGCCGCGTTATCGGGTCCAGCACGTTCCAGCGATCTGCGGCGAGTTGCTGAAAGCGCAAGTCGCGGCGTCGCTGCCAGCGCGCATCGCCACGCAGCCCTAGCGCTGCTTGTGGATGGTGTTGGCGCTTGGTTGACACTGTCACTTTCCTTTGGACCGCTACGACTTTTGGTAGTTTTTATGCGAACATTCGCCACGATAAATAATTGTTTATTGACACGAAGCGGTTGGAGCGATGCCTTGGTAGGCGGAAGGCTTATTGCGCCAATCACGAGTAACTCTTGACCGTCGATGCGATGGGTGTTTCTTGGTTAGCTTCAAAAGCTATGACGAGTCGCAGCAGTCCACGGGTACTCGCTAGCGCGGCTGCGGGGCGGGCCGCTGGCTTACTCGGCTCGCCGCTTGACCACCTCCGTCCGGCTGCGCAACGTGCATGGTTACTTCACTGCCGGGTAGCAATACCCAGTTCCCCTGATGCTGCACGTTCTTGACGCGCGCATGCATTCGCACCAGCCCACTGGGGCTGACGCGAGGGTCGTACGATGTGACCTTGCCAGCCAACCGCACGCCTTGACCGTCTGCTTGCACCAAGTCGACTCGTACTTCACACCCCACTAAGTCGGAGACGTTGTGCTGCGCGATGGGGATCAGCCGGTCGACCACCAAGTGCTCCAGATCTTCGAGCTCTAGAATGGTTTGTCCGGCTTCGACCGATTGCCCTGGATAGATCTTAATCAGAGTTACCACTCCGCTGCGCGGCGCTACGATGCGGCGGCGCGCCAACCGCATTTCTGCCACCTCCACCGCAGCCGCTTTGAGTTTGACTTCGCTCAGCGTGCGATTGCGGACGTGGGTCGCGCGGATGACTCCCACCTTGGCTTGTTCGACGCCCAGCTCCAACCTCCGGATCTCGGATTCGCTGACACTATTGCTGATCGTGCGATGATTGGCCAATTCCGCTTCCACTTGCCGTAGCGCCAACTGTTGGAGTTTGACATCCGCATCATCGCTGGCCAACTCTTCGGCGCGCGAATGTTCCAACTGCGCCATGCGCAATTCCAGTTCAGCCAGCTCGGTGTCGAGCCCGGCCAGCAACTGCTCGGCGTCCACCGACTGATTCAGTTCCACATTCAGTTGCTTCAGAAAGCCGCGTTCTTGGGCGGGTATCTCGACGCGGTACTCGACCATTGCCGAGCACTTTTCAAAAGTGATCCAACCATTGCCCTGCCCCTGGACGGCGGTGGAAGCAGCCAGCCAGCCCATGACCCCGAATGCAGTCCAGCATGCGATCGGCCCCAAGGCACGTTTGTTGTTGCGAACTATCAGCACTCTTGGCTCCCGTAGATAGAGGTCGTCCAGCATTTTGGTTGTTCCGTTACCACAACATGCGGATGCGAGAGCTGATGGCCCACACCGCATCGCGCGACACCAGCCACACCAACGGCACTCGTCCACAGTCGATGGTGGCGCGCGCGATGGCACCATCCTTCTTCAACGGCAGCGCCGTAGCATCCCCGATCAGAGCTTCCGTCCTGACGACGCGCGTGGCGTTCGCGTGGGAATCGCTGCTGTGCACGGTGACTTGAGGTGCCATGTCGACAGCGAACGCTTCGAGGATTTGGTCGGGGTGACTGGCCAGTGAAAATCTGACTTTTACTGCGTGGTTGGTTGAGCTATCCAAGGCTGCCGAGACCAATCCTGCGCGATGGTCGGGAATCGACAGCCACAGACTCCACTGATCATCGGGATCGAACGAACTGGCTAGCAATTGCCCCGCTTGCACCGGATGGTTGAGCAAGCGATTCTTGAGGTCCCAGGTTGCGATGATGCCACTGGCGCGCGCCGGAATCGTCAACTCGTCGACTCGCTGCTGTACATTGGCGATCTGCAACTGGAGTGACCGGCGGGTTGTCTCGAGCTCGCGGAGATTGAATTCCAGTTGGTCTCGCTGCGGCGGATTGAGGCCGTCGCCGCGATTGAGCCGGCTAGTTTTCTCCGCGATCTCGCCGGTCGTCTTGGTTAGCTCAATCTGAAGACTCTCCAGTTGGTTATCCAGATCGTGGCTGGTCAATTGCAACAGCGGCGTGCCCGCTGTGACAGCTTCCCCTTCACCCACCAGCACCTGGGTTACGACCGCAGTAGCTGGCGCATAGTACATTTGTTTGTTGCGCGGCTGCAGAATGGCCGTCGCAGAAATTTGTTGCGAGACGGGGAAGCAAGCCACGGCCGCCAGCAGGGCGATGAATGACAGTCGCAGCAGCCAGTGCATGATCAGTCGGCGTGCGGAGCGACGCGCAGTTTGGCGTCGCAGGGTGGCAAGCCCTGCAGGACCACCTTGGTTCGACAGGAGGAGTGCTGCGGGGGAGCGTCGACCGAGCAGCGTCGCGGCCAGCCATTGGGTCGCCGCATGAGCCCGGCTGCGGTGGCCGACAATTCCGCCGATTGAGCGCGCCAGTCGGAGCGCGCCACCCTCTGCGTCCTGCGTAAAATCGTGCGCGAGTTGGCTGGTTTTGTCGGCGTAGGCCAGCAGTCCCCACAGCCGCCCATCGATATCCAGTGGAACGATGGCCGCTTGGGAACAACCCAGTCCGTGGCAAAACGCATCGATGGCCTGCTGCAATTGTGCATCCGTAGAGCTTGACGAGTCTACACCTGGAGCGGATGCGGAGTTGCTAGTGGATTCGGCAGGCGCTGCCGCGCGGCGGTCGGTGGCAGTCAGCCGCAGCGCTCGCCAGCCCGCAGGCGCTTGCTCGGTCCCGGGTTGGAACAACTGGTCACCGCGCATCAGCCTGCGATGCAAGGCTTCGGCCGCCAGCACAACTTCGCTGCGGGCATCAAAGCTGCGGCTACCGCTCAGGGCCAGCACTTTGCTGCATGGCGATCCGGCCAGCAGCACAGCGCGGTCTGCGCCCAGCAGGTCGCGTAGCGCGTCGGCGGCCAACTCGTGCCGCTGTGAAGCCTGCTGTGCGGTGGCCAGGGCGGTCAGCCAGGCCTCGATGCGCTGCAGTCGCTGGCTGCCTGCGGTCAGCTCACGCAATTGTTGACGCCGCAAATAGTCGGCCATCAAGTCGGCCATCTGGGCAACAAACCTCAGATAGCCACGCTGGGCGGCCGGCCCGCCGCTGGGCCGCTGGATGACTTGCAACAGGTATTCAACGCTCTCCTGAATCCGTACGGGAATCACGATGATCGAGTCGCTCAGCGGATTGCTGGGCCGCTCCGATTCGATCTTGACGTTTCCAGGGGGGACCAAGATCGGTTGCCCCTCGGCAATCACGCATCGCAGAATGCGTTCGTGCGCCGGGCTGGGAAGGACGCAGTGCGCGGAATCAAAACGCGCAGCAAATTGTTCCATCGCTCGCTGTTCTTGATGGTCTGAGAGCGGGCGACTGTCGGCCAGCAGGGCGATTGGCAGCAGATGTTCGGCGACTAAATTCACTTCGGCTTGTAGGCCCACGCGCCATACCCCCGCAGCTTTGGCACCCATGGCCGAGCATAGCCGGGAGAGAAAGCCGTCGAAGAATTCGTCCGGTTCGAGCGTCCCGTGAGCGAGCTGAGCGATCTCGCCAGCCAGCGATCGGATCTCCGATTTGGTCTGCTGCAAGGCGGGGGAGTCCAGCGACGCGACCGCTGACGAGGATTCGAGTTGCGGGCTGAGGCCGACGAATGCTTCTGGAGTGGCAAACAGCCCGCCACTGGCGCTCATGCTGACGTCCATGGTCTATCGTCCGTCGAATTGCTGCCACTGCAGACTAGGAGTTTCCCCACCAGGCGCATCGCTCATACGCGCTGCGGCACCGCTATCCGAAAGGTTACTCGTATCGTTGAACTGGGCTGGGGCGACGGGTGAAGCACTTGCGGGCGAGCTCTGGAAACCGGCCGGCACAACGCTCCCTCCACCGCCAGCATTGTTAGCCGAGTCGAAGCTGTTAGC
>CAKQNH010000412.1 GCA_934255105.1 uncultured Pirellulaceae bacterium | reverse complement strand
CTCCCAGAGGGAGAGGATCCAGTGCGAGCAGAGCTAGTGCAAGAAAATCGATAGGAAAAAGGGTCGTGAAAAGTTGTGGGGTATAAAAAGGCAAGAGTGCCCGTTCTACGGCTAGTCGGCCAGATCCTGTGAGCGGTCAAAGGTGTGCAGGTGCTGACCGCTCTTCAAATCGACGGCTTGCGTCTCGTGCCAGCCCCGAGTCATCGAGTCGGCCATGACCAGTATGAGTGCGAAAGACAGCCATAAGAGTCCGACTGCAGATGCCATGCGCACGACCCCATTAGCGCGATTGAGCCCCATGAAAACGATGACTACCAGCATCGTTTTGGTAGCTGCGATGGCGAGTGCGAGCCATACGTTCCACACGCCCAGTGGCACCATCGCAGCGGCCACAGTAGCCGCCAGCAGTGCCAGGAGGGCAATGAACGTAACAATCAACGGCTTGGATGTTGTCTGCTGCATATTGGCCTCTTCACCTCACCAGATAAAAGAGCGGATAGAGAAATATCCAGACAATGTCCACGAAGTGCCAATACAGGCCGATGACCTTCAGCGGGTTGCCCAGCCGACTGGGTCGCTGAGTTAGATGCATGGCACATGCCAACCCGGCCACGAGTGAAATACCGATCATCATATGGACAGCGTGCAAGCCCGTCATGCAAAAGAACAACACGAAAAACAACTGAGTCGAGCGGCCTTCCAGGCTCAGATGTGCAAAGGCGTGGTTGTCATAGTTCACACCCGGAAACAGACGCTCGCCGAACAGGCTGGCATATTCGTAGAACTCCAGCCCTAGGAAGGCTACTCCCAGCACCACTGTGATCAGCAGGTAGCGCACGATCGTACGCCGTGGCCGATCGCCTGAAGCGTGCTGCGCATTGCGCCCGTGCTGCGCGTGGTGCTCGTGCCGCGCATCGCGCTCGTGCTCGCGCTCGTGCAAGTGATCGGACATGGCGACCAACAAGCTTCCGGCGAGCAGAACGGCGGTCATGGCTGCACCCGCCCACAAGTTCAATTGCTCGCTGGCCGCCTGGAACTCGTCCGGGTACGAATGCCGGTAGACACTGTAAGCAACTAACATGCCCCCGAAGAACAGCACCTCCGTCGACAAGAAAATCCACATGCCCAGGACGGCGGCAGAACGCTGTTGATCTGCGTCATCAAATTGGATTGCGATATCGCTAACTGGCTCGTTCATGATTCGTGCTCTCCTTGGCCAAACTCTAATTCGCCGTCAGGAGTGTGATAGTTGTAGGCTGTTTCGTTGACCGTGGGGGGCGTTTCGAAATTGTGAGTCACCGGCGGAGAGGCTGCCTTCCATTCCAGTCCGGTAGCCTGCCAGGGGTTCGATCCAGATTTCTTGCCATACTTCAGCGACCACAGCAGATATCCGAGCGGCAGCAGATAGCCAAATCCCAAGACTGAGGCCCCAGCCGAGCTCATCACGTGAAAGACTTGGAATTCGTCGGGATAGACGTAATACCGCCGTGGGTTGCCGAGATAGCCCAGCACAAATTGCGGGAAGAAAGCCAAGTTAAAACCGATGAATACCACCAGGGCACTGACGCGCCCCCACCATTCCGAATACATGCGGCCGGTCATCTTGGGCCACCAGAAGTGCAGGCCGCCCAGATAGGCCATGACCGCGCTGCCTACCATGATGTAGTGAAAATGCGCGACGATAAAATAGGTATCGTGCACGTGCATGTCGAATCCCAAAGTCGCTACCGATATGCCGGTCAGTCCGCCAATAGTGAACAGGCCGATGAAGCCCAAGGCGTAGAGCATGGGCGTCGTTAAATAGATGGTCCCTTTGTAAAGCGTGGCCGTCCAATTGAATACTTTCACCGCCGATGGGATCGCGACCATCATACTGAAGAACGAAAATAAGATGCCCGCATAGACCGACTGGCCGCTGACGAATAGGTGATGTCCCCAGACTAAAAAGCTGAGACTGGCAATGCCCAGACTGGCGGCCAGCATCATGTTGTACCCGAACAGCGGCTTGCGCGCGAAGCACGGTACGACTTCGCTAACGACCCCCATACCCGGCAGGATCATGATGTACACGGCCGGATGAGAATAGAACCAAAATAGGTGCTGGAAAAGTATGGGGTCGCCCCCGATGGCCGGATCGAAGATGCCTACTCCGAACAACCGCTCGATGCCCACCAGCCCCATGGTGACCGCCAAAATAGGCGTGGCTAGCACCATGATCAGGCTGGTGGCGTATAGCGTCCAGATGAATATCGGCAGTCGCATCCAGTACAACCCAGGTGCGCGAAGCAGATGAATCGTGACGATGAAATTGACTCCCGTCGCAATCGACGAAAATCCTACTATGAAGATACCCGTGGCGGCCAACATCACGTTCGAATTCGCATACGTGCTGCTATAAGGCGTGTAGAACGTCCAACCGGTATCGACGCCCCCGACAACCATCACGATTAGAGTAAACAGCCCCCCCAGCATAAAGATGTACCAACTGAGCAAATTCAACCGCGGAAAAGCCATGTCGCGGGCACCGATCATCAGCGGTACTAGAAAATTCCCCAGCACCACGGGAATCGACGGCAGTAGAAAGAACCACACCATGATGATGCCGTGCAGCGAGAACAGCTTGTTGTACGTGTCGGCCGACATCATGTCACCTTGGGGTGTGATCAGCTCTACACGAATCAGCAGCGCCGCCGCCCCACCAACGAAGAAGAAGAAGGTGATGCTGAACAGATAGAGGATGGCGATGCGCTTGTGATCGGTGGTCAGCAACCACGATTTGAGCGTTGTACCATTATTCAAGTAATTGACCGGTTCATTCATCTGTCGACTCCTGCAGCGCTCGCCACTGCAACGCTCGGCACTGGGGCGTTTAACGCTGTAAGTTCAACAGCGTTTTCGAATTCAGCGGGCTGCGCCAACGCCCGAATGTAGGCGGTAATATCCATGATCTGCTCTTCGTCCAATTGTCCCGCAAAGCTGGGCATGACTTGTTTGAACCCCTCATGGATCTGCGTCTGAGGATCCAGCAGTGAGCGCCTAATAAAAGCATCATCGGCCAGCGCGGACTTGCCTCCCACGAGTGGCACACGAGCCCCATAGAGCCCCTCTAAACTAGGAGCGGTCTGTTCGCCAGCAAGTGTGCCGTGACATTTCATGCACCCCATCGCATCGACCAGCTTGTGGCCGCGCTCCGCCATGGACTCCACTTCGCTCTGATCCGCAGGATTCCCTTCGCCCTGAGCTATCGAGTCTACTTTGCCCTGGGCTGGGGGCTGTGCCTCGCCCTGCGCCAACCAACGCGAGAATTCTTGAGGTGTCTGCACGACCACTCGGCCAATCATGCGTGAATGGTCTGTACCGCAGTACTCCGCACAGAATAGATGATAGGTACCAGGTTTGGTGGCCTCAAACCAGAGCGTCATGTAGCGCGCGGGAACGACGTCTTGCTTGATGCGGAAGGCGGGAATAAAGAAACTATGCACGACGTCCTCGGAAATCATCGTCAATCGTACCGGCTGGCCAAGCGGCACGTGCAGTTCGTTGATCTCACGCCGACCTGCCGGATGACCGACCTTCCACATCCACTGCTTGGCAACCACATACACATCCAGCGCATTGTCCGGGGGCTGATGAGCGCGAACATAAACCTGTGCGCCCCACGCCATCATGAACATCAGGATCGCCAGCGGCCCCAACGACCAAACCAATTCGATAGACAAGTGGACCCATTCCGATTTGGACGACTGGCGATTCACCTTGCGAGTGTGCCAATAACGCGCAATGAAAAAGAAGATGGTCAGCGCGATGCCGACCGAAAACACGGTCGCGATGCCCAGCAGTGCGAAGGTTAAATTGTCGACTTCCACCGCGCCGTGGGACGCCGCTTCGGGGAACAGTCGAAACGAGGTATTCATGGCTGCTCCTTCGGCTGAGTATTGATGGGCGGTGCTCCCTTGGGTGGCGCTTCGGGAGAGGGCGCTCCCGGAGATGGCGCATCGTTAGATGGCGTTTCCATAGACGGCGCATCGTTAGATGGCGTTTCCATAGACGGCGCATCGTTAGATGGCGTTTCCATAGACGGCGCATCGTTAGACGGCGCATCGTTAGATGGCGCATCGTTGGATGGCGTTTTTCGTGGCTGTGCTGCTTTTGGCTGTGCTACCTCTGGCTGCGTTTCCACCGGCGCAGTTTCCGTCGCAGTTGCAGTCTCGGCAGGCAGATCTGCCGTGGGATCTACGACCGGCCAATTAGTGCGCAGCTTGCGCTGCGCCATGATGGTGATAGCCTGCTCGATAGGTATACTGGCCAGTCCTTGCTCTTTGTTCTGCCAGTAGAATTCGCTTAAAACCCGCCTCTGTTCAATTTGCGTCTGCTGCCGTTCGTAAGCTTGGTTGGGCTGCACTCCCGGCGTCAAGCTCTGCTCGCCGGCCTTCTTTTCGGCTGAAATGAGATTGCGGTCAGGCAGCACAAAGCGGAAGACCAGGGCAGCCACAACCACGGCGCCCAATACCAAAAACAGCAGCCCCAAACCTGCTGAAGTCATCAACGGCACGGAGGTTGTATCGGGTTCGTGCTTTATTTCATTACCCATTTGGTCACTCATGGCTGGCCTCCCGCCGGTACTGTTTGACTGATCGCACGAAGATTGACCTCGCGCAGGGCCGCCAGGCGCAACATCGAGCCGTAGATGACCACGACCAAAACGGTCGCAGGGACGATCGACCAATGCAGACCGGACTTCGAGGCTGTTTCTCCGGCAGCGGGCATCACCATCCAACACAGTTCGATCTGTCGAACCACGAGCAAACCCAAGGCCAACACGGCGACCTTGTGTGGTGAACGCTTGAAGTTGCGCGAAAACAGACAGAAGAATGGGACGAAGAACCCACACAAGACCAACACGGGCACGACCCAGGTCCACACGCCGCTGCGCCGCGCGGCGTAGAACCCGGCCTCTATGGGCAGGTCGCCGGTCCACATGATCAGCAGGTGAGCGAACGAAAAATAGGCCCACATCATCAGGAAGGTCAGCAGCAAATTGGACAGGTCGCTGGTCGCCTGCTCGTCGCCGCTGAGGGCAACGTGCGGCATGACAGCTCTGGCTGCAATAAGCCCGCTGATCCCTGCCAACATGCCGCCGATGCCGATCAAGGCACCAAACAGCGTTGACGTGAAGAACGGGTCGAAAGACATGTCCCAATCGATGCCTGCCCAGG
>CAKQNH010000411.1 GCA_934255105.1 uncultured Pirellulaceae bacterium | reverse complement strand
CAACTTGGACCTGCAGCAGTTTGGCAGCCAACTCACATCCGCGGCCACCGCCGCACTGGCCAACGATCGGGCGGAAGCGGAGCGTTGGCTGCAGTCGTGCTTCGACGCCCTGGGCCAAGAGCGCGATCACTACTACTCGCTGGATGTCCATCTGATCGATATCACGCTGCTGGCCTCGACCACGCTGGGCAAGTCGCTGACCGCACAGCTCGAGCGTTCCGACCAGCCCCAATCTCCTCCCACGTCCTACTTGGCCTGTGGCGATCTACTGCGCCTGTGGGCGCAGAACAGCCCGCAGAGTCTGGGTCGATTGCGGACCGCGATGCAGCACCGCCAGGCATGCATAGTGGGTGGCTTGGATATTGAGAGGCCTCACCCGCTGATGAGCCGCGAAGGGATCGCGCGCGATTTCCTGCGAGGGCGGGGGGCCTACAGCGAGTGCGGTTTTGATCCGCCACGAGTATTCGCGCGGCACACATACGGGCTGAGCCCCGACAGCGTGCCCATGCTTCGCCGCTGGGGGTTCGAAGGCTGCCTGCTCATCGCTTGGGGCGAAGGGAAATACCCACACGGCGCGCAGCCCAAAATCTCTTGGGAAGCTCCCGATGGGACATTTCTATCGGCGCTGGCCGCCGAGGTGCTCGACGCGGCCGACCCGACCAGCTACCTGGCCCTGGGCTGGAAAGTTGGCGATGCACTCGAACACCAACACGTGCCCACGCTATTGTTCGCCCATTGGCCCAATCGAAGCTGCGAATTCTCCGAACTGCTGTCGCGCATCGCGCGGCGCACTCCCGCGCTGGGCAAATGGAAGTTGGCCGACGACTACTTCGCAGATACCGACCAGCCCTATCACCAAGAACGATTGAGCGCCGGCAATTTCGAATATAGCTGGTTAAAGCACGCGGCTGAGGGGACTCTCCCAGCCGCAGCGCATCGAACAGCGGAAAGTGCGAACGAGGATGGCGCGGAGGCCACGCACGCAGGCGCGGCGGGCTGGCGCCGGGCCACGCAGCTCAACCAACAGTTGCAAGCCCGCTGCCGCGGACTGCAGAATCTGCTCAATCTAGCTTGGCAATTGGAACATTTCCACCAGTTGGGCAAAGTGGCTCCAGTCAACCAGTCGCCCAGTGATTCGTCCGCTGCCAGCCCTGGGCACCAGCCGGAATCGCCCCAGCCGGAATCGTCTGCGTTGGAGTCGATAGCGCAGGAATCGCCTGCTCAGGAATTGCCGGGGCATCAATCACCAAAGTGGTCGGACTGGGCACCCGAATTCGCGCAATTAGTCGATCTGGTCGACAGCTTGTGGGATGCCCCCGGCCGCGCCTTGGAGATCGCCGCGCGGGCCACTGAATTGGCTGATCGCCTGCGCACGGCGACGCTGGAGCGCTTGGGACGCTACCTGCACACGGTGGGCAGCAAGCAGGCCGGCTCAACGGCTCAGCACGAGGGACGACTGCTCGTCAACGCGCGCTGCGCGCCGATGCGAGTGATCACGTACACGCGCGCCGACCAGCAATTGGCCCAAGGGGAGAATTGGAATTTTGCGGAGGGCCGCGTAGGTGAAGGCCACGTTACCTGCGTCGACATTCCATCTCAAGGCTTTGTCGTTACGCCGGTGCAGCGCGATCCAAAGCAGGCGACTTCCAAACAACGCCCCTTAGCCGATGCGGGGGGCCTGCTTCACAACGAATTTCTAGAGCTGCAGATCGATGCTACGCGGGGACACGTTCGCAGTCTGCACGTCCCGGCCAAGCGCGGAAATCGCCTGAGTTTGATGATCGCCCGCCGCGAGCAGGTCTCTAGCGAATCCCAGCGGCCCGCTGCGGCGGCGGGCTCGAGTTCGTCAGGGCTTTCGGAGATGGTAGCTACCAACGTCGAGATGCTGACTAGCTCCAATATCTGCGGTGTGGTGAGCGCCGAAGGGTATCTGCAGTTTGACGGCCAGCGCGTCGCAGACTTTAGAATTATTTATGAAGTCTGGCGCGGCAGCCGCATCGCGGAGGTGAACATTCGCCTGCAGAACCTACAGCCGCTGACATCGGACAACCCCTGGCGCTCCGCTTATGTGCTACGTTTGGCGTGGCCCAATGAAGCGGCCGCACTGCGAACCTATTCCGCCGGGCAGCGCCATGCGTGGCCCGCCGGACGAGGCGTGTCACCGACGCTGGTCGAGATCGACGAGGTGGACTATCGCACGCACTACTTGACCGGCGGCCTAGCCTTCCATCGCCGCCGCGAAGAACGTTTTCTGGAGACCATCTTGGCCAGCGCCGGGGAGACGCAGGTTGAACATCGCGTGGGTATTGGCGTCGATCTACCGCATCCCAACTTGGCTGCCGAGCAGTTTTTGGATACGCCCTACGAAATTGGGCTGAGCCGCACCCAGCCGATCGCACCAGCCAGTGGCTGGATGGCAAGCGTTGACCAGCGCAACGTGGTCGTGCACCTGGAGTCGCCGCTGGTCGACCAGACGGGTGCACTGGTCGGCATGCGGTTGTTCGTCAACGAGATGGAGGGCAAAGCGACGAGTGCTAACATCCGCCTGCTGCGCGAGGTCGCCTCAGCCACGCGAGTCGACTACTTGGGAGGTAAAATCAGCCAGCTAAACGCCGTTCATGACCGCATTACCATTGCCCTGCGCGCACACGAGCAAGTCAACGTGGATGTGCTGTGGCAACTGTAAAGGAACCGACTTTTTCGCGACCTCCGCGAGCTCGCCTGGCTGGTGAAACGTAGAGCGGTTGTCCCCAACCGCTTCACGGAAAGCTAGCGTAGTGGGGGTCAGCAAACTGCATCTGTGCAAGCCGTCTTCGCCCATCCCCCTCGCCTAGGCTCGACCTCTCCCGCGCGCGGGCAGGGGTGCGATTCGCGTGGGCAGGGAATTATTTGTGGGGTATAAACGGGCAAGAGTGCCCGTTCTACGGAAGAGCACGGGCGAAAGCGCCCGCGCTGCAAATGACTTTCACCGAAACATGATAGCCCGAGCTCTATTGAACTTCGACTATTGAACTTCGAGCAATTCAACGTCGAAGATCAGCGTTTCGTTAGGACCGATGACTGGCGGAGAACCTCGCTCGCCGTAGGCCAACTCCGACGGAATGAACAGCTTCCACTTGTCGCCGACCTTCATTCGCAACAAGGCTTCGGTCCAGCCTGGAATCACTTGACTGACTCCGAATGAGGCCGGCTCGCCACGTTGGATCGAGCTATCGAAGACTTCGCCGTTGATCAATTTGCCTTCGTAGTGCACGCTGACTTTGCTGTCAGCCTTGGGGACCGCGCCGGTGCCTGACTTGACGACCTGATACTGCAGCCCGCTATCGGTAACTTGCACGCCCTCTTTCTTCTTGTTCTCTTCCAGGAATTTGTTAGCCACTGCCTTGCGACGGTCGGAAACTTTCTTGACCAAGGCCTGCATAGCGGCTTGAACCATCTCAGCTTGAACCGCTGGCTCCTTGCCGGCCAGCGCATCCAACAGGCCTGCCATCAAGTCGGCTTGGCGGACGTCTTCGGTGGTCAAGCCGTTGCCGGCAATGTTCATGCCAATGTCGTACCCCAAACCGTAGCTGGCAGCATCGCTGACTGCCGCGGCCGCTTGAGCTGGATTTCCCTGAAGTGGATTGGCAAGCGGGGTCGTTTGTTGAGCAGCCAATTGAGTTGTCGTTGTGGCTAGCGCCAAGCAAACGAGAGCGAGCAAACGCATTCTTTGTCTTTCGATATTGATAGGTGAGCGTCCGTTACATGCACTTGCATGGCCGTTCGGACCGCATTGGGGCAGGGAAGTGCACAAACACTTCAACCGTTCATTGTTGTGCATAGACTGGACCTTTCAAGCTCGCCAGATGGTATTTGCCGAAGATTTTGTGCAAATATGTATCCGCAGCCTTGCGACTAGGATTGTGGTAAAATTCCGAATCTGTCTCGGCCCCCTTTGTTTTGTTGTTGCTGTGGAAAGTTCCCGTGACTAGATCATTGTCTAATTGGTTCGGTTTGGATTCGCAAACTGCTTCGGAAATGGCCACCCGTGGCGACGGGCCCAGTGGCAATTTGCCCCTGACGGACGAAATGCTACGCAATTGGCCCAGCGGAGATCTGTTTGGCTTGACCCAGAATGCGGGTATGGGATGGGATCCGCAGTACATGACGGGCCCCCAATTCCTGGTGCTCAGCACGCTGGGAGGCATGCGGGCTGAGAACGGCCAACCCATCGCACTCGGCTACCACACCGGGCATTGGGAGGTTGGTTTGCAGGTTCGCGCCGCGGCCGAGACGATAACGGCTGCGGGTGGCATTCCTTACGCAGCCTATTGCAGCGATCCATGCGATGGTCGATCCCAGGGGACGACGGGCATGTTCGATTCGCTGCCCTACCGAAATGATGCGGCAATTGTCATGCGGCGGCTGATCCGCTCGTTGCCTACGCGGCAGGGGGTCCTCGCCGTAGCAACTTGTGATAAGGGCTTGCCGGCCGCCATGCTGGCGCTGGCAGGGACGAGCGATTTGCCCGGAGTGATCGTCCCTGGGGGTGTCACACTCCCATCCACTACCGGCGAGGACACCGCGAAAGTTCAAACCATCGGAGCGCGTTATGCGCATGGAGAGTTGTCGCTGGAGGATGCTGCGGCAGCGGGATGTCGCGCTTGCGGGAGCCCGGGGGGTGGCTGTCAGTTCCTGGGGACGGCGGCTACCAGCCAAGTTGTCGCCGAAGCGCTCGGGCTGACCGTGCCGCACGCAGCCTTGGCCCCCAGCGGTCAAGCGGTGTGGCTGGACATGGCGCGCTATTCGGCCGAGGCCTTGATGGGGTTGGCCAAACGCAAGCAGACGTTGGCTGACATTCTGACTCAAGAATCTCTGTCCAATGCCTTAGCCGTACACGCCGCCTGTGGTGGATCAACCAACTTGTTGCTACACATTCCTGCTATTGCCCACGCGGCTGGGCTGGAGCGACCCACGGTAGATGACTGGCGTGCGATCAACCAGAAGGTCGCGCGCTTCGTCGATGTGCTGCCCAACGGGCCAGTCAACCATCCGACCGTGCAGCTCTACATGGCCGGGGGGGTACCCGAGCTGATGTTGCATCTGCGCGAGGCGGGCGCGATTCACGGCGAGTGCATGACGGTCATTGGTCAGACCTGGGATGAGATCCTGGAGGCGTGGCAAGACAGTCCGCGCCGCGCGGCTCTGCGCGAGCAGCACCGGGTCCGGCGGCGCGG
>CAKQNH010000410.1 GCA_934255105.1 uncultured Pirellulaceae bacterium | reverse complement strand
GGTTGTGGTAGGGTCCGGCTATAC
The DNA here is from genome assembly GCA_934255105.1 of uncultured Pirellulaceae bacterium. GTDB lineage: Bacteria > Planctomycetota > Planctomycetia > Pirellulales > Pirellulaceae > Aureliella. The sequence goes on along the minus strand of CAKQNH010000410.1, from coordinate 5,200 downwards.
GTATCTGCAGGAGTTCTTGCCCTTGGTTGCCCAGGCTGTTGTGCGTGCGCAGATGGTCGATTTCGTCGGCCTGGGACGCATGGTGCTCAGCTATCCTCACATGCCCAGCGACAGTCTGGCTGGCCGCCCCTCAGCTCGCAAGCTGGTCTGTCGCACCTTCAGCGATTGCACCACCGCGCCGCGCATGGGACTGGTCAGCGGTTGCTATCCGCTGGACGCCTTTTACAAACAGCGCCCCGAGCGACAGGTGATACAGGATTATAAAAAAGAGTGACTAACTCAGCCTATTCATGTGCCCTCTCAGCGGGTGACCTGACGAAATGGTGTTAAGCAGATGAAATGGCGTGATCGCGTGTTTTCTCCCTTCACTCGCGAAGAGCGAGACAAAAGAATGGTGGCAGAAGAATGTGCCCGCCGGGATATTTTTCGCTCTTGATTTTTCGACAGTTCTCGCTGAACACCACCCCCAGACTCGACTTCCCGTACTCGTACTCAATGAAATGGTACTCGCACTCCTAATCGAATCGCATGGGCAACGAGTACGAGTACCATTACTATTGTGAACGGCACGAAAGGTTTGGCCCTCAGCATCTTCTTTAGTTCTTCTTGCACAATTAATTCCCTCCAAGCTCCTGATTGCAATCCACAAACGTTGAAATGTGAAATAGCGTCACTTCCAGTCGACCTGCGATAATCCTAAGTATAACTTCCGTGGTCGCCAATTTGATTGTTGTTGAGTTATACTGAACGCAATGTCACGTATGTACTAACGATCAGCTAATCCTCACTGGGCACGCCACGCATTGCAACCTTCTCTGAAGCGGCCGCTGACCAATCAACAGCAGACCGTCTACAACTTGATTCGCGACCGGATCGTCAGTCGTGGCTACGGGCCGACGGTGCGGGAGATTGGCGAATACATGAACATCAAGAGCCCTAATGGAGTGATGTGCCATCTACGTGCGCTGGAGCGCAAGGGCATGATCGTGCGCGCGTCGAACAAGAGTCGCGGGATCGAGCTCACCGAGTCGATCGCCAGCCTAGTAGGGGCGAAGCTCAAGCTTCAAGGGAGCGTTTCCAATGGCTCGTATACAGTGTTAGATGAGCAGTGGCAGCAGATTGATCTAGCCGATTTGACGAGCCGAGGAAACGGTTTTCTAAGAGTGGTCGATGATTCGCTCGTCGACGCACAGGTCTGCAGTGGTGACTTGTTGGTGGTGCGACAGCAGTCGCACGCGGAGGTTGGCCAACTGGCGTTGGTCCACACCGTCGAACTCGGTAGCTGCATCCGCTACTGGCTGCCGGAAGGAGAGCACGTTCGCTTGCAGCCCGTCGCTCGCTCGCTCGACGCGTGTGTGGTCGAGCAAGCTGAGGTGCTAGGGGTGATCGTCGGCGTGGTTCGCATGTCGCCTCTGCGGCTGGACAATGGAGTGCACTAGCCTACGGAAAAATGCTAGGCTGACTTGGCCATGTTGGCTGCCGCTTGCTGGTTGAGTTTGTTGTACAGTGTTTTGAGGCTGATGCCGAGCTCCTCCGAGGCGGCTTGCTTGTTACCGCAGTGGCGCGTGACCGCCTCTTGTATCGCGGTCAGCTCCAGCTCTTTGAGCGACATTGGCCCTAGCGATCGCAGCTCTTTTCGCAGACGCCGATCGGTGAAATGCTTGGGCAAGTGTTCGGTCAAGATCGGCGGAGATTCGCACAAAATGGAAGCATGTTCGATCACATTCGCCAGCTCGCGAACGTTGCCTGGCCAAATGTGATTGGTCAGTTCGGCCATCGCCTGCGGGCTGAATACGTGTTCGTCGGCCGTTGCGTCTTGGCGGAAGCGACGGAAGAGGTGCAGAGCCAAGTCTGGAATATCGCTCGCCCGCTCGCGCAGTGGCGGGAGGTGGATTTCAAAGGTGTTGATACGGAACATCAAGTCTTCGCGGAAATCACCGTCTTCTACCATTTGTTCCAGGTCGCGGTGGGTCGCGCACACGACGCGCACGTCGACTTTGAACGGCTCGTTGTCGCCTAATCTGCGGACTTCGCCACTCTCCAGTACACGCAGTAGTTTGGCTTGCATGCCCAGTGGAAGCTCGCCGATTTCGTCCAAGAAGATCGTGCCGCCGCTGGCCACTTCGAACAGGCCATCGCGCTGGGTATCGGCACCGGTGAAGGCTCCTTTGCGGTGTCCGAACAATTCGCTTTCGATCAAGTTTTCGGGGAGGGCGCCACAATTGATGGCCACGAAGGCCTTGTCTTTGCGCGGGCTTTGGTCGTGCACGCTGCGGGCTACCAATTCTTTGCCACACCCGGTTTCGCCCCGGATCATGACGGTAGACTGGGTCGGGGCGACGCGGGAGACCAGTTGTTTGACGGCTTCCATGGATTGGTGAGCGCCAATCAGTGGCGTGTGCCCCGCTTGCTGGATAACTTGCTTTTTCGTGGCGAAGTAGCTGCGGACGCTATCGCGTCGGGCGAGGATTTCAGCCAGCAGCTTTTGCAGGTCAGCCAAACGACAGGGCTTGGTCAAATAATCACAGGCACCATAGCGCATGGCGGCGACGGCCGTTTCCAGCGACTCCTTGCCGGTGAGCACGATCGCTTCGGTCTCCGGCGAATGCTCTTTGACCGCTCGAATGACTTCGATGCCATTCATGCCGGGCATGTCCAGGTCGACCAGCATGCAGTCGAATTTGTCCCGTTTGGCTTCACGAACCGCAGACGCTCCGTCGGGGCAGACGGTGACCGTGTGCCCCATCCGCGGTAGTTCCATGCCCATCAAATCTTGCAATGATTCTTCATCGTCTGCGAACAAGATACGTAGCCCATTAGGCGGCAGCTTGCTTGAATCCTTCATGGTATTCCTTACCGGTCATTTTGAGTGGCAGCGTGAGTGTAAACGTCGAACCTCGATCGTGACCCAGGCTGACGGGGACCAAGGTTCCACCGTGGTCTTGGACAATACGGTAGGTGATCGACAATCCCAGCCCCGTCCCGCGACCGTCGCGACGACGTGTGAAGAACGGTTCGAATAGGTGAGCTAGCACTTCGTCGCTCATTCCACAACCATTGTCGGTGAGTCTTACTGTAAAGTTTTCTGCGTCTGAGACCAAGCTCATTTGCACCAAGCCACCATCCTGGCAGGCGTCGAGCGAATTGGTCAACAGATTCAAGACTACTTGTTTGAATTCCGCTGGACTGACCCAAGCCATCACCGCCTCCGACCCATGGAACTCGACCGACTTATTGCGATATTGTCCCAGGTGTTTGACTAGTGCGATGACATCGGTGATCGATTCGTTAATATCGGTCTCTTGCTTGCGTTGCGATTCTCCCAAGCGTGAGAAGTCGAGCAAGCGTTCGGTGATACCTTTGCAACGGAAGGCTTCATCCTGAATGCGTTTAAGATATTTTCGAAGGACCTCGATTTGGTCTTGGTCGTAGGTGGGGACGTCGTCGGTTTGTAGCGGCAAGCTATGCAGGATTTCGTGCAGTCGACCTTCGAGCGCTTCGGCGCTCCATGCAATCGAAGCCAGTGGATTGTTGATCTCATGCGCCACGCCGGCCGCCAAAAAGCCCACGCTGGCCAATTGCTCGCTGCGAACCACTTCCTGAGTTCGTTGTCGTACGGTTTCGTTGAGGTTGTTCTTGATCGACAGGAATCTTTCGGTCATTTTATTCATCGCCCCCGCAAGTTCTGACAGTTCATCCTGACTGTTCATGCGAATGCGGTGATCAAATTGTCCTTGGGCGATGAGTCGACTGCCGTGCAACAAAACTTTAAAGGGCTGCACCACGTGATGGCGGAAGAACCAAAAGGAAGCGAATACGATGACCAGCGCGACGATCGAAGTGATGAAGGTTGAAACAATTAGTGCGCGGTAGCGATTGCGGACTTCGCCGCGAAAGTTCTCCATGCGCTCCAACAGGTACATCGGCAATTCCTGCACAGTTACTGCCAAGGCGTCCAGGTCATCTTTTAACCAGGGGCTGGCGGTCAAAATGGTGCCAGGGTCGTTGCTGATCCAGTGGACCGCATTGAGTTGGGTGCTAATGCCCTTGGCGCTTTGCAGCTCATTGCTGCGATCCGCTAGTAGCGGATCGGACAGCATGTGATTGCGAACTTGGGATTCGTAATCGAGCAGCGTCTTCTCGACTTCCAATAGTTGCTGTCGAAACCAGGTCCGCCGTGGCTTGACGGAAAAAGGTGTTAGCCAGAGCTCATCTGCTTTGGTCAGCGGCGCGGCATCGGCGTAGCTCATGAGTTTGTCGACCTCTTCTCGCAATTTCGAAGTCGTCTTCAATTCAGCCGCTAGCTGGCTGATGGTCAATGATAAGTTGCGATAGGCGTAGACGCTGTAGAGGCTGGAATACATCCACGCCAACAGCGTGCAGGTCAACAGCAGCGTCGTAATCAAAATCTTCTTACGAATGAGCATCCGCGTTACCAAGCTAGTCTCCTTGCCACTACCGATGTTGTTCGCTGGCGTTTCGAGCTCGTATGGATTTCACAATCTGCGGGTACGTTCCTCACGGGCTGGCTATGCCGTGCGCATGGCATGCCACGCCCAGATGGCCGCGATGCCAAGCATGGAAGCCAGCATGGCTTTGTATTCACGATTGCGTTGCCATTCGAACAGCGACCAACCGCTGAAGCAGGTGGCCGCAAGCCGTCGAGGAATGAACCGCGGTGTATGTGCAACGTAAGCATGCCACTGATCGGGAAAGAGACGCGACAGTTTTTCCTCTTCCAATCGAACCTGTTTCCAGTACAAATAGCTCATTGGGCCGGCCACAAACAACAAGGTGGGCCAATCGCGACACAGCACGCAGAAACCCATCATCATTAAAAATGAGCCCACGTAGAGGGGATTGCGAACCAGCGCATAGGGACCGAAAGTCGTTAGTTCGCGGGACTTGTTCAACGTTCCGGCGGACCAACTGCGGACGGCCAGCCCGAGTAGCAACAGCCCCATCCCCAGGCTGCTGCCGGGGCTGGCCAACGCGAGCGGATTGTGTGGTACGGTCTGTGCGATAAGCACGTTGACCAGCGTTAGGGCAGTAAAGCCCACGAGGCTGATCGCGATGCGCCGCCGGGACAACCAGCGATGGATTTGGGTCGCTTGAAACGCCCCAGGCTCTGCTGGACAACTTGTGGAATTGAGGGGTGCCGATGAAATGATGCGCGTTCCTTTGCAGTTATGTCCGATAG
>CAKQNH010000409.1 GCA_934255105.1 uncultured Pirellulaceae bacterium | reverse complement strand
TGCGCTTGCCCTCTCCCTCGCTTAGGCTCGACCTCTCCCAGAGGGAGAGGATCCAGTGCGAGCAGAGCTAGTGCAAGGAAATCGATAGGGAAAAGGCTCGTTAAAAGTTGTGGGGTATAAAAAGGCAGGAGGGCCCATTCTACTTATAAACGGGCAGGAGTGCCCGTTCTACTTATAAACGGGCAGGAGCGCATGTTATACGAAGTGTGAGAATACCGACGCGGAGCGTCGAGCCACATTGGATTACTTGCGTTTGGCTTTCTTACCAGCCGGTTTCTTGGGTGGGCTGCTCTTCTTGGATTTGGCTTTGCCGCTGGTCTGAGTAACGCGTTTGGAACCACGACCTTTAACACTGGCTTTAGAACCGGAAGCGGGTGGCGGACCTTCGGCCGCTTCGCTGGTGTGATTGGTCACCAAAGTCAGCAGGAGCGCACGCCGCGCCAGGTCGACTTGGCCAATGGTGGTGGTGACGGAATCTCCCAGACGGAAGCGATTGCCGCGACGGAAGCCTTCGAGCACTTGTCCCTGGCGTTCAAATCGGTAGCGGTCTTCTGGCAGCGATGCGACGGAGACAAAACCTTCGGCGGGAAACTTGGTGCCACGCACGTAGAATCCCTCGGGCGTCACACCGCTGATCACCCCCGGCAGTTTCTCGCCCAATTTCTTCTTCAGGAAATGCAAGATTTTAATCTTGATGATTTCACGCTCGGCATACTCGGCGTTCTGCTCTTTATCGGAGCAGTGCTGCCCGAGCGTGATCAGCACCGGCAGCGGATCGCCGTAGGGCTTCTGCTTGCGCACCAAGCGGTCCACCGTGCGGTGGACCTGTAGATCGGGATAGCGCCGAATGGGGCTGGTGAAGTGGCAGTAGTGGTCGAACTGCAGCGCGTAGTGCATCTCCATCTCAGGTTGATACACCGCCTTGCTCATCGACTTGAGGATGGCGTAGTTGACCGCGTACTCAGTCGGCTTTCCGCGGACTTGGTCGATAACGCGCTGGATCTCAAAGCGGCTCTCCATGCTGTCGCACTTGATCCCCAGGTCGCGCATGAAATCGTTGAGCTTCTGCATGCGGCGGCGCTCGGGGGGCGCGTGGGCGCGGCGCAGGAAGGGAATCTCCAGATCGTCCAACCACGTGGCTACCGCTTGATTGGCCGCCAACATGAACTCTTCGATCATCTGGTGGCTCTCGGTGTACTCTACCAGCCGAGCGCCTTTGACTTTCCCAGTTTTATCAAGGTCGATTTTGATCTCAGGCAGGTGCAATTCTAGCGCGCCATCCTCCTTGCGGTTTTGGCGGAGCACCATAGCCAGCGTGTGCATGTCCCGCAGCAACTGAAACACGGCGGGCGTCAGTCGCTCGCGCCAATCCTGTGGATTCCTCAGGTACATATCGACCTGTTCGTAGTCCAGGCGCTGGTCGTTGAGAATAGCCGAATTAAAAACCTCTTGATGGATGACCGTTCCTGTATCGGTCATCTCCATCAGCACGGTTTTGGTCAAGCGAACTTTGTCGGGCTGCAAGCTGGCCAAGTGGTTGCTAATCAACTCGGGCAGCATGGGGATAACGCGGTCGGGCAGATAGACGCTGGTGCCGCGCTGCTTGGCTTCTTCGTCCAGCAGGGAACCGACGGGAACGAAGTGGGACACATCGGCGATGTGGACCATCAATTCCCAGTTTCCCTTTTCGTTTTTGCTGAGCGACACGGCATCATCAAAGTCGCGCGCATCGTGGGGATCGATGGTCAGCGTGGCCACTTGGGTCAGATCGCGGCGGTCCTCGGGGATGGCACCTTCGACAAACGCGTCGGCCTGGCTTCGCGCCAGGGCGATGACCTCGTCGGGGAACTCCTCCTGCAGGCCAAATTGGCGCATGACTGCCAGCGTGTCGACGGCCGGGTTTTTGCTCGAGCCGAGGACCTCCATGATGACCGCTTCGCCGACTGAATTCTGGTCGGGGAACTTGACCAGTTCGACGACCACCTTATCCCCCTGCTCGACGGGCAGACCGCGCACGTCGCCCACCAGTACTGGGGCCGCATTAGCTACGCCATCGAGCCACACCACCGACTGTTTCTGTTCGATGCCGTACGTGCCGGCAAATTGTCGCCGAGCCCGCTGGACGATCTCAACCACCTCCCCTTCCTTGCCCCCACGGCGACTGCTGCGCACGCGGACGGCGACGGTGTCCCCTTCCATAGCAGACCCAGTGGAGGGGGCCGGGATAAAGATATCTTCAACGGCTACCAATTTCGCTGTAGCTTGGGGGCGTACGAAACCAAAGCCCGCAGCGGCTTGCCGAAACGTGCCACGCGTCAGTTTCTGGTCGCCGCTGAGCGTCTGCGGGCTGAGCACCAGGTGGTTGGTAGCGTAGGCCAGCCTGCCTTCGCCTACCAAGCGTTTGACTGTTTTCCGTACCAGCGGGTAGTCGTCCGGCGGCAGGCCCAAGGCGCGATGGATCCCCTTGGGTTTAGCCGGTTGGTACTGGGGGTGGTGGACGAAATCGAGGATCTGCTGCGCTAGGGCAGGGTCGACCTTGGGACCAAAATCTGATTCTGTCACGCTGGGGACCATTTGACTTAATTAGGAGCGTGGGTATGAATTCGATCGACACCACAACGCCAGGAAACGAAATATGACCTATACTTATTTTCATCAGAGCCAATAGTGGTACAAGTTTGACACCCTGCGGTTCGTATAGATACGGGCAGAGTCCATTGAGCCAACCATTTTGGTTCATTTTACTGACAAGGTCGCCTTTAACGTTAGCAGTATAACCCCAGCCCGCCTTCGACGCCCCATCCCGCCAACGATACTGATGCCATGATGACTGAAAATGACGAAACGAATGATCTGCCTAACTCCAAGCCGCGCGTATTGCTTGTCGACGACGATGTCGAAATTGTCGAATCGATGCGCTATGCGCTCGAAGGAGATGGTTTTCAGGTGCTGGTAGCTCATGACGGCAATCAGGGATTGGCTTTGGCCGAGAAGACCACTCCCGACCTGTTGATCCTGGACATGATGATGCCTAAACGCAGCGGATTCCTCGTGCTGGAGCAACTCCGCCGCGACGGCAACGACCAAGTGCGAGTCATCATGATTACAGGAAATGAGGGGAGTCGGCACCAACAGTACGCGGAGTTACTGGGGGTGGATGACTATATTCGCAAACCATTCCCCATGGACCGATTGCTGCAGAGCGTTCGCACCCTGCTGAATTTAAACTAGGCTTCATTTAAACTAGGCTTCGACAGTGGCAGATTGAAAAAAGCCACCGGACCGCACACCGCTTTCAAGCTGGCCCGCGGATTCCAAGCCGCCCCGTGGATCGATTCTCTGAAAGAGGAAACCTGAACTGTGACCAGTTCCGCTTTACCATCGCACGTGGCTTGTCCAGCCTGCCAGCGGGTCACCCCGCTCCCTGCACAGATTGCTCCCACAGCCGTTTTGCGTTGCCCTCATTGCCAAGCTCAATTCGCTTTGCATGACCTAGTGGGCGACCCTGAGGTTGTCTGGCAACTGGTGAGCGACCCCGAGCTGCTGGCTCACGAGCAGCACGGTTCTGAACGTCTGCTCAGCGACGAGTACACCTACGCTGCGGCGGAGACGGAACTGCCACCCACGGTTGCTCCTGGAGCGGAGACGGTCGAAATGTCCGGCTACGAAGAGCTGGTCGAGAGCTGGAACGACAACTCGCCGGAGTCTGAGCGGGCAGATGACCTAGCTGAGTCGGCGTCTGAGGAGAGACCACCCCGCAAGTTGGAAGGCCCCCTAGTGGGAGAATTCCCCGACGATCCCGAGCGAGACGAGTATCCGGCCTGGCGTCCACTCTCCGCGCAAGCCTCAGGCGATCAAACTCATCGCGAAGACTCGGCCGTCGTGGAAGATATGGACAAACAGGCCGACTCAATGCCTTTCTCCAGTGGGCCTGTATCCAATCGGCCTGTGTCTGGTGGGCCTGCATCCGGTGGGTTTGTATCTGGTGGGTTCGCTGCGCGGCGCAAGCGCCCGCGACGATCGCCCGTGTGGTCGATACTGCAAGTCACCCTGGGCGGCCTAGCGGCCATCCCCGTATCGCTGCTGCTGATGTGGCATCTGCTGGGAACCGACATTGGCGATGCAGCCCCGTGGGTATCGCAGTACGCACCTTGGATCGTTCCGCAAAAGTTCCATCTAGATGCACAGTCATCCTCGCCCGCGGCAGACAATACGCAGTTGGCTTCTTCAGCAGACTCGTCTGCGCCCCTACCTAGGTTTCCCGCTCCCGGCCAAGCGGCTGATGAGACGGCTCTAGCCGAGGAGAACTCGGAGGACGAAATCCCGACCGTGCAACCGCGGGCACTGAGCGATGTCGAGCTTGCCGCCGATTCACTAGACGCAGCCCCAGACGCCATCGCTGTCAATTCCCAGACGCTCGGCTCATTGTCCGCTGAGAGTACTTTGGTGGGGTCGCAACCGCCGGTCGGCGAGCAAAACAGCGACCCGAGCCGTACTGGCGAAATGGCAAATACTCCCGACACCGTGGACGATTTGGTGGGTGGCTTTGAACTCGGCAGCCAATCGATGAGCGACATGCTCGATGGTCTTGAGCCACAGGGCACTGAGCCCGACAATGCCCCGGACGGCGCGACCTCAGCCGACACACACCTCGCAGATAATTCACCGCAGACACCCCCCGACGATCTGGACGCTGCAGCCCTAGAAAACTGTTTTACCTTGATCCGAGAGACCGACTCGATGTTGGAAGAATGGTCGCTTGCCGTCAGCGCCAAACAGCACAACATGTCGCTTGCCCAGGACACTTACGGCGAGTTGGCTAGCCTAGCGTTGGCAGTTGACAAGCTGCCTGCTCGCGAGCCTGTGCAGCAGGCCATGCGCCTGCAATTGAAGTCTGTCCGCCGACAGGTTGAACAGAAAGTCGAAGTTCGCAATTTGATCGATCAAGGAGCGCGTTTCTGGATGCGCAGCCAGTCCCAGCGCACAGGCGGAGCGGACGCCGAATCGACCAGCGACGACGGGGCGGAGCACCGCGAGGACAATCGCTACGGTTTGGCTGTGACAGCAGTGGTGGAATCGGTCACCCCCAGTCCCGATGGCCCGTGGTCGACGGTGAAGGCTTCGGCCACCACGCAGTCTGGCGGCGAGGCAGGCAAATTGCCGCTGGAGCTGCAAATCCCACAAGATTTGATTGGCTTGTTGCCCGAAGGCGAGCTGAGCGCCGGACAGAAGCTATTTTTACTGGGGACGGTCAAACG
>CAKQNH010000408.1 GCA_934255105.1 uncultured Pirellulaceae bacterium | reverse complement strand
GGGTTCGTCAGCCTGTGCGGGGAGCAACTCGGCCACGCACGCGATGGCCGCACAAAGAACGACGGCCCTAACCCAACTTGGAACTCGCATGCTCGTATTCCTATGTGAAACGCCCGGATGTGCCTTGCGCGAACCGGCACAACAGCATCCAAAGCTCTGCCCTAACATTGGGCGAGAAATTGCTGTCGCGGATAAGATAAAGATAATAGGTAGCCGAAGTCGCCGGGCTTTAGGCAATCCAAGTGGCGTCCAAGGTCTGGCGATTTCGGCTACGACCGACAACTCACATTATCGTGCGATTACTGGAAAAGTTGCCTGTTTTGCGACTGTTTTTGCGAATTGCTGAACTGCAGTTCAATGACTTTGACTAAATCTGGTAGCTGAACGCAACTCTGGCGAGGTCCGTTCGACAACAGCCACTAGCCTGTTCCACCGGCTTCCATTCTCAGAGGTCCCAATGACGCGATCGGTCAAGCGGCAAATAGCGTGTAGCATTGGCTTGATTGGCCTGGTTGGAATTATTCATGCGCACTGGCCGGGCAACGCCTGTGCACAAGCACCTGCTGCGCAATCACCTGTTGCGCAATCACCTGTTGCGCAATCACCTGTTGCGCAGACGCGGCCTTCCGAGTCCTCCTTGCCAGCCTACTATTACACCTCGCCATCGGACAAGCTGGCCCAAGGTGTGACCGCTCAAGAGCGAGCTGCGGTTCCAACGCTTCCCAGCGAGTCCTCGCTACCTGGCGCGGCCACATTGCCTGGCGCGGCCAAAGCCGTCGCGGCTGGACCACTCCCTAGCGAATCGCAGTTGCCCCCTACAGACAAATCTCCCTCGGATGTGGCCGTTCCAGACGCTCAGGACTCCCTAGTGCAACTGTTGGCGGCAAGCCGCGATCGCACCCCTTGGCTGCGGTTGGTCGAAGCCGAACATACGGCTCCGATCCGTGCGCTGGAACTCGATGCGTCTGGCAACAATCTATTCACTGCCGGCGAGGACAAGGTGGTCCATCATTGGAAGAGAATGGACCGCGCGGCGGGAGGAGCGCCGGGTGCGGAGTGGCAACACCACGCGGTCTACCGTTGGCAAGTTCAGCGCGCGGAGCTGGGCACAATTCTGTGTCTGGTCAGCCAGGGGGACGAGCTGTTGATCGCCGGAGCAGGCGCCGACGGACAACAGGGAGAGATTGTTAACATCAATACAAAAACAGATGCTTGGCTGGCACCGCTCGTCGATGCGGCCAACGGGCCTCATGCCCCAATTTTGAAAATGAAAATGGTGGCGGAAATTCCAACTCGACGGCTGATCTCGATGGACCAAAAACATGGCATCAGCCTGTGGCAGCAAGACCCCAACCAGGGAACTTGGAAACATCGCTGGCTGCGCAAGCCAGACGCCAGCCAGAAATTCAATTATGCTCCTGTCGCCATCTCCTCCAGCAGCAATTTGGTGGCGGCCACAGATGCAGCGGCCTGGACGATCGATTTTACCGACATGGACAGTGGCGCAATCACCAAGCAACTTCAGCGCAATGCGCCGCCGCAAAGTCCACAAGCGTTCGCTCAAGCATTGCAACTAGCCGCTGAACACTTTCGATCTAGCGAGGGGAAAAGTTACACGGCCGCTGAGCTCGAACCGACAATCCGCGACAACTCTGGAGCCACGGTGACTTGTCTTGAGATTGCTCCGCAGGATCAGTACGTGGCTGCTGGGGACGAGATGGGCTTCCTCTATCTGTGGAATCCCCAGGGACAACTCGCCTTGAAGGCCGTAGCCAGCTTTCGAGGCTTTCGCTTCCAATCGCTAGCGTTTTCTCGCGACGGACGTTTTCTAGCCGCAGCCGCCAATAGCGTGAAATCCGCTGAGAGCATCATCCATCTGTGGAAGCTCAGCGCTGGGAGTGTACCGACGCTGGTGCGCGAGCTACATCGGCCGGCAGCGATCTATGGTATCGGCTTCACCCGCGACGCCCAAACGCTGCTCATCGGCAACGGTCGGCACATCGAAGTCGTGCATACCCAGCCAGAACAACCGCCGGAGAGCATCCCTGCGCGCGAGAAAATTACATTCGCTAGCCAAGTCGCCTTTGCCGCAGAATTGCCCTATCGCTGGAAGTTTAGTATCGACGGCCAACAAACCGCCTTTGATGGACAATCTATGCAATGGCTCGACACCACGGATATCGCCTGGAATGCAGCCTGCGACCCCACGCAGCATTTTGCCATGGGGGAGTGGTCGCTCACATCGCAGATGGATGCTCCTGGCGCTAAGCCGCAAGACTGGATCATGCGCGGCAACCGGCGCATTGGTCGACTCGAATTGGATGCCCACTATCAGACCCAGCCCAATAGTCGTGTGCAAAAGGTAGCTTGGCTTAAAGACTCCACATCTGAAGTGGCGGCCATAGCAGTCAGCCTCAGCGGGCAGAACGACATCTGGGTCTTTGCGCTCCCATCCGGTGGGCAAAACACCTGTCCATTAAAGCGTGTCTTTGGGGGACATGAGGGGCCAGTACTCTCGCTCGACAGCGCTCCCGATGGGCGATACCTCATTAGCTGTGCCCAGGACTGCACGATCCGCATCTGGCCACTCACCGGAATTGATGCCTTGCGGCTTGAGCCGCCAGGAGAATCCAGTGCGCCGCGCTCCAACTGGGGATTTGACTTCACCATCGCCGACGGCCAGGTACTCGCCGAGCGCCCCTACTTTACCAGCCCGCTGTTCATCAAAGGGATGCGAGCGGGAGACCGGCTGCGGGAAATTTCCTACGAGACACACCAAGCCGATGGGACGCTTCGCCGGACTACCATGGTCCAACCCGCCGAGATCGTAGATTTCCTCAACCAACCGCGCTATGATGTACAAGTGCGTTTTATCTTTGAACGCGCGGGAGTCGAGGTACCCGGTTTTCAGTCGTACGCACATTGGCGCGAGATTGCGTCGCAGGTTATTGCCGCCGATCGCGAGTGGGCCGTCTGGACACCCTCGGGCTACTACGATGCGTCCTTCAATGGCAATAGTTTGTTTGGTTGGCAGATCAACCGTGGGCTTGAAAAGGAGCCCGACTTCTACCGCGCTGACCGTTTTCAAGCCGTCCTGGAACGTCCAGATTTGCTGCGACATCTTTTGACTGCGGGGAGCATCGAGCAGGCCGCCGAACTGGTCGGCAATCAGCGGCTCCGCTTCGGCGACGTGCTGCAGAATGCCCTCGCCGTACAGCCACAAGTGAAAATTTTGTCGCCGGCGGCCGGACAAGTGCTCATAGGGCCACAGGCAGTGATCCGCGCAGCGGTGGTCATCGGCAGCGGCCAACAGTTAGCTAGTGCCAAAGCTTTTGTGAGTGGCGTCGTCGCCACCCACATGAAGCAGGATGGAATCACAACGCTCGAAGATGGCAGCCAGCGGATCGAGCTGAGTTGGCAGGGGCACTTGCCATCTGACAAAGACCTGCAGCTCCAAGTCTTGTGCGCGACTCGCGACAAACTGGTGGGGGCCGACACGCTGCGCTTAACCCATCAGCAAGATCCCAATTCCCGACGCAAACCGAAATTGTTTCTGCTGACGGCGGGTGTCAGCCAGTATCGCGATAGCCGAATCCCTAGCCTTACCTCAGGGGCAACCAATGCCCAGGCCATCATGCAAACCCTGCTCGCCCAGGCGAGATCGATCTACGATGTTATGCCACTGTCGCTTACCGACTCCAGCGTCACGCCCAATGTGTGGCGGAGCACTACAAGCCTGCTGGACGATCAACTTGACAATATTCAACCCGATGATCTGATTGTACTGTTCGTCTCCGGGCATGGGCTGGTCGACCAGTCTACCAATCAATACTATTTTGTTACGGCCAACGCACGCTACAGCGACATCGTCCGCCAAAACTATCGCGATTGCTTGAGTTTCAATGAATTGATGAGCTGGGTGGATGTCCCGTGTCGCAAGATCGCCATACTCGATACATGTCACAGCGGAGCGATTCAGCCGTTGGCCAGCGACCATCTCAAAACAGCCGTGCGCAATTTGCAAGGCGACATGGTGCTGACCCTCACGGCCTCCGAAGGAAACCAGTTGGCTGCCGAATACCGTGGCGCACAAGCGAGTTTGTTCACCGCCGCTCTGCAAGAAACTCTTCAAGGGTTCCAAGATACTAATCGCAACGGCGCGTTAGATTGGAGCGAGTTGGTTCAGCAAGTTCGGAGCCAGGTAACTCGCCAATCGCTGGTCGGAAGCGTAGCTCAGTTTCCCACTGCCGGTCCCAAGGACTTGCTAGACGTGATTGAATTGCCACTCGTGCGGCGCAGTCCACAGGCGGCTGCCCTATCCACCTCACCTGCATACGTCGTATCCCACCGGAAAGCGCCATGAGTGCAGCGGACGCGCCTGCTGAGCCTCCCAGCCCTCGCCAGCCTGGGCGAGCGTTTCGCCCTAATCGAGCAGAGATTTTGGCCGGCTTGTCGATCGTTATCTCCCTGCTTTCGCTAATGTGGTCTAGTCGCACTTTGACGCCGGAACTCGTAGAGCGTGACCATCCTACTTCGCGCGAACCTATCTCGGACTTAACACCCCCCATCTCCATGCCGCTGCCACTGGGGAGTATGACGCTCGACGAACTCTCGGCGGCTTCATCTCGGCTAGCTACCCAGGCGGCCCGTTCAGTCGTACGCGTTGAAAGCGGTCTTAAGGGGCGTTCCGCGCCCAGCGATGACCTGGAGATCTACTTTGGTAGTCTGCCTTCGGAGACGGTAGGTGCTGGATTCGTGGTCGATACTCAGGGATATGTGCTGACTAACTATCACGTCATTCGCGGCGCGGAGACGGTAGCGATTCGCGGGTTTGACAACCAGGCACATTCAGCTCGCGTCGCCGGCTACGATCCGCTGACCGACTTGGCTTTGCTGCACGTAGCCGATTTGCATCTGCCAGCCCTGAGCTGGGGGGATAGCCTGCGCATGTCATCGGGAAACTTCGTGTGGGCCATTGGCAGCCCGTACGGTTTGGATCAGAGTGTCAGCATGGGCATTATCAGCTCGGCCAATCGCCCCACTTTGCTCGACAGTCCCTTTCAAGATTTCCTGCAGACCGATGTATCGATCAATCCAGGCAATAGTGGCGGACCCCTGTTGGATGCTCGCGGCAGCGTCGTCGGAATCAACACCGCCACGTCCGTATCAAGCAATTCCGGCATCAGCTTTGCCCTGCCCAGCCACACAGCACAGCAAGTCCTCGCTCAATTGCTCGAGCACGGTACGGTACCGCGTGGTTGGATT
>CAKQNH010000407.1 GCA_934255105.1 uncultured Pirellulaceae bacterium | reverse complement strand
CAGTGCCACCGTGATCGCTGGATGATTGTACTGCTGCCGCTCCTCGTCCCAGCGGAAATCAAAATCGAGCGATTCGCACAACGCCGTCAACTCTTCTTGGCTGGCCGGAGCTGCAAATGTCCACCCGCGGTCGTTCTCCAAATGATGGTGCTTGGCTAGGTTCTGCAAGTCCTCGGGGCGGTCGCGGATGTCGAAACTGATAACCACCATCTGATACCGATCGCCGCTCGAGCCAACCTGCTCGACCGTCGACTTCAGCAATCCCAAATACGGGGAGCAAATGCCCGCGCAGCGCGAGAAGACCAGCGTGACGAACACCGGACGCTCGGCCCAGAGCTGGCTCAAGTGGCCGCTGCTGCCGTCGGCGAACTGCAGGCCGATGTCTGGCACTGTGCGGCCATGCAGACTAGTCTCATCCGGCGGATCGAAAACGAGCGCCGGATCGGGAATCTCCTGAGCTGCAACGGTTCCACATCCCAAGGCAATTCCGCAGGACAAGGCAAGCATCGCCAGCACAGGCGTAATCAGCCATTTCTTAATGCGACCGCACATCGGCGCCCCGTTTCCCAAATGTAAATGAACACGCCGACCAAGATCACGCTGATAAAGATCAGCGCCGTCATGGCCAGCAGAGTACCTACCGAGATCAATTCTTCATAGTGAGCATAGCGTCGCGGAATAGAGAAGGCACCACCCAGGTAGAACATCAACGCAAATCCATAGCCACCCACACAGATCAGACCAATGCATAGCCGCGATCGGCGCACGTTCTCTGGCAGTCCAGAGAGCTCACTGCACACATGAAAGACGCCTCCCAAAATCATCAGCACGACGCCGACCAAGAAGTAAGTATGGAAGTGGCCGGGCACCCATAGCGTGTTATGGAACTTTGTGTTGAAGACAATGGTCGAGTCGATCAAAGCGCCGATGCCACCAACCGTCCAACCGAGCACGCCACAATACATTAATAGCGAAGCCATCGTCCAACGCATCTTCGCTCGCCAAACCAATGCCAGCGTACCATAGATGCTGACTACCGCCGACGGGATCGCGAGGCCGTAGGAAGTCACTTGACCGATCAACTGCACGATCCGCAGTTGTGCGAAATCCATGTACAGGTGGTGAAAATAGGCCACGATGATCAACACCAACACCAAGTTCCAAGCGATTGCGATCCAGCGATTGTTCTTCCAAGGTCGATCTGCGTATTCCGGAAGCAACTCGTACACCAAGCCGATACCCAAGTAGAGCGTTATGTTGACAAGGATATGCCCGAACAGAAACACTAGGTTCTTCATCAAGAGCGCGTCGCTGACCTGAGTGATCCCCATCAACTCCAGGCCATACAAGGCCAACATGATCACAGCCGAGACCAAGCCAGTCAGATTGGCGATGAGACTGACCGTCGCGATCAGGATGAACGGCGGGACATCGGGGCCAGGTTTGCCCGTAATGTAATGCCAAGACATCGCTGCCGGCAGTGAATACTGACGCGCAATGCCCCACAGTGCATCCAAGCTCCACAGCGTCCACACAACTCCTAAAATGGCAATTGCCGATAGGAAGGTGTAAGTCACCCATTGCTCCCACACTCCGCTGGATGTGATCGACAGCGGGTATAGGAAATACCAACCAGCCCCATACTTGCCGATCATCGTGGCGACGATCAACAAGGTCACACCGAGTAGCGTCCCCAAGAAAGCGATCCACTCGACCCACAGGTGCAAGTGAACGTATTTTCGCAGTACCGCACACGTGCCAGACATGACCGCCACGAACCATAGGCCTACCATCCCCAACCCGTGCAGAGTCAAAATGCTATAAAAGCGTTCCGCGTCAAGTATCGGGACCAAGTTGCTTTGTACGCCCCGCATCGTCATACCCAGCAGAATCAGAATGGGGAATAGAGCTAACATCACGATGACCCACAGCAGGGTTAAACGATTCGCCGAACGTGTTTCGGCCGGCGTCATCGGTACCAACGTCGCCACCGCATTGTCGGGGGTTGTGCTCATCTCGCATTTCCTGATTGAATAAAATTAAAAGTTGAATTGCAAAGCGTCGGCCGCATCACCAAAGACGTTTTCTTCGTTTGCCGTAGCGGAACTGGCCAAGAGTTTCGAGGTTAGGCGGCGACTCACCGCAAGTCTCGGCGACTTCCGCTACAAATCAGTTAGGCCTCGCCGCCCGCTGGGGCGACGACCTCCAGTTGCGTTTTCATGGTGAAGTGTCCAATCCCACAGAACTCGAAACACAACACCGGGAAGATGCCTTCGTGAGGGAACCTATACCGCAAGCGATTGACATATCCAGGCATGGCCTGCGTTTGAGTCTGCACCGCGCCCTGAGGGTTGAAAATGCAGAATCCGTGAGTCACATCAGCGGCTGAGATCCGAAACTCGATCAACTCTCCGGCCTGAATGGGCTTGATGGTCAGGAAGACTTCGTCGTCCAGTGCATCTTCGCGCGATATTGGTTGATCCGACAATTTGAATGCAAACTGTTTGGCGGAAGCATAGATCACGCGATCCGGCGTGACACCTTCGTCTGGATAGGGAGTCAGCGGCAGGGTGATGTATAGAAATATGACCGCGGCGATACACAAAGAAAACGCAAGGATTATCCTGTTCCGCTTGTAAGCCTTCAGCGGAAGTTCACCTGGAGAAGAACCCGAGCGCGCCACGAAGACGAAGATCGCGATGGTTATCGCCGACCAGATCAGGAAGATGGTGAGGGCGAGTGATTGCATAAGCCGTGAATCCTGTGATGAAAGATAATAACCAAACGTATTCTTGTGTTCCGTAGAACGGGCACTCTTGCCCGTTTACCGAATTAGCCCAGAGGGCGACACATCTCTGCCGGTGGCGTGAGCCACCGGATTTAAGCCAGTTGCATTGCAGCCCAGAGGGCGACATATGCATCAGGCTTAATCAACAATTCTCCAAAACAATAGTCCACCTGTTGGTCGACAAGCATCATGTGTCGCCCTCTGGGCTTTCTGATCAATTTCCATTGTTCCGGTGGCTCACGCCACCGGCAAGGATATGCCGCCCTCTGGGCTGGGAACAAGCCTCAACTCTCAACTCTCAACTCTCAACTCTCAACTCTCAACTCTCAACTCTCAACTCTCAACTCTCTGCAATCAGCCTCTCAATCGCTCTTAGCAATCGTGGCTTCAACTCCGTTTCCCAAGTATCGACCGAATCCGTAGAGCCGCTTTCCACTGGGACACTCTCAGCGATGTCATCGTCGACCGCAGCAACCTCAAGCCCAGGCGGTGGCACCGACTCGAACGCGCCACGCAATCGCCCTCGTTTGTCCACCAAAGCCAGCGTGGTTGAATGGATGAACAGATCCTCGGCCGACTGCCGCTCCTGCTCCTTATCGAGCATGATCAGCTTCAGATTCTTGACCGCCAAGTCCGCGATGGCTGGCTTGCTAGCGTGCAAAAAGCTCCATCGCCGCGAGTCGGCTTGGTAGCTCTCTGCATAGCTGCGGAGCACATCGGGCGTGTCGTACTCCGTATCCGCTGTCAGCGAGACAAACTTGACGGGCCACTCTTTCGGGATTGCGGCTTGCAAGTCGGCCAGTCGCGTGGTCATCATCGCACACGGCCCTGGGCAACGAGTAAAGATGACATCCGCCACCCAGACTTGTCCCAGTAGGTCGTCGCGACTGACAGTTTGTCCCAATTGGTTGGTCATGGAAAAATCGGCAAGCTGCTGGATAACTGGCAGATCATCGGGGTCGCGCATGGGCAGGTGGCTAGACGCATCCGAGGCATCCGAAACCGCCGCTCCCCAGACGCCCGTTTTGACCAGCAGATAGGGGACGGCCAGCACGAGCATGACCGTCGTCATCACCAGCAGCAATCTGTTTTCGTTCTTTGCACTCATATATAGTTTCACTCAAAGCTCGTCTGTGGTCCGTCGCCGACTAAATGTAAGGCTTGCCACTGATCGAATTCACCAGGAGCTATCACCGTTCCGTCGTCAGCCAATTGAGGCTGGTTGTCCATCACGGTCAGCCAGCCGACCATGGTGGCGTGGCCGTTACCACACAACTGGGCGCAGGTGATCATGTACTTACCAGTTCGCGTGGGCATGAATTGCAGAGGGATACTCATCCCTGGAATCGCATCCTGGCAGATTCTCAGCGGCAGCACTTTAAAGCTGTGGATGACATCTTTGCTGGTCAAGTGAACAATCACAGGTTTGAAGAGTGGCCGTCCCTGCGAATCGACGTCTTGATTACCGTCACCGTCGGCGTCTACTGCTTCCAGTGGCACGCGAATATCTTTCAGCGGCGGCACCACGTCATCGATGCCCGCAGCATCGCCGGGTACATACCCCTGCGGATTGCTCGAGCTAACCAAGGTATGGTCTTGCGCCCCGAATTTCCCGTCCTTACCTGCATAGCGCGAATTCCAAGTGAACTGCTCGGCGGTGACTCGCACCACAGTCGCCTGGTCCTCGCTTGGATAATTGGCGACGTTCTTATTCCAGTACGGGATGCCATAGGCAAACAGCGTTACCGCTTCGTCAATCACCACGGCACCTACAATTAGCACGAAGACGATCGTCTTGACGCCTCTTGGATTGGCGCGCGGATGTCGTTTGGCGCTGAATCGCCACAGAGCGAAAATCAGGTAGGCCATCCAGGCCACAAAAATCACCAGCATGACGAAGTGGACGCTGTTCAACAGCATATCGACCTCCTCACCGTGTCGTGAGCCGAGCTGCGGGAGGTTCAGCCAATCGAGCTGAAAGAGGGCCACGAGTGGCTTATGAAAACTGTCTGTCCAACCGATCATTTTGCTGATCCTCCTTGCCTGCTGACCATCGCTAACGGGTGCTTGGCCGCACGATAGATCAGATAGGCCATAAAGCCCACCAAGCTGCCCAGCACGGTCAGCAGCACTAGCATCATCGTGAATACAGCCCAGTTGAGTCCCTGTGCCATGACATCATCGCTACGTCCCGAGCAGGCAGCGCAGGCCCAGGCCGATTGAGGAGCTGCGAGCACGACACTCATGGCGATCCACAGGTATTTGTTTTTGATCCATCTTGTCATAGCAGTGACCTTTAAATCAGTCCAATGTCCTTGGTCTTCCGCAGAAAGAACCAAGCATAAATGAGCAGTACAAAACCCAGCAGGCTGGAGGCAAAGCCGATCCACAAATCGATGCGACTTCCCCCCAATTCCCAGTAGCGATAGTTTTCGTAGCCAGCGAATCCGAACAGCAGCAACTCTGCGGCGGCGATAAACAGCAAGTGGAAGGC
>CAKQNH010000406.1 GCA_934255105.1 uncultured Pirellulaceae bacterium | reverse complement strand
GGCCGATAGACACTGACCGCGTGAGCGGAAGCCAGTCGTTGCCAGCGGCGAATCTGTTTGGGCGTCATCCCGCCTTGCTCGCTAGCTGTCTCGGTCGCATCTTCGATCAACCGCGACGAGGCGTCTCGATCGTAGGGAACGACTATATGAATCATGTTTTGATCGATCAGTCGATAGTGCTGTTCCGTGCTCTCAAAATCGCCAGCGCGGATGGCGTCGAGAAGTTCCGCTTCATCGGGTTGTTGCCCGCTATCACGTCCCTTCAATGCGTACAACAATCGAAAAAAGTCACGCATGCGATCGGGATCGTTGATGATCTCCGGTGTCTCTTCCGTCGATTGTGCCTGCACCGTCTTCAAGAAGAGCCGCGTCGCCTCAACGGCGGCGTCGTAGCCGGGAGGATAGACGCGGCGGTTGCGGCCTTCGTCGTCGCGATCGTCAAGCGAGAAGACCGTCATGTCGCACTTCGGTCGGTATCCATTGCGGTTGCAGCGTCCGGCGGCTTGCGCGATCGCTTCGAGCGGTGCCAGGGCACGCATGACGACAGGGAAATCCAAATCGACGCCCGCTTCCACACACTGCGTCGCTACCAAATGAACCGGCTGATCGTCACACAATTTTTGGCGAACCTGATCGAGAACTTGGGTTCGATGGCCGAGCGTCATGTTCGTGGATAGATGCAAGACGTTTTCACTACGGCTAGAAAGGGCCAACGCCAAATCGATCGCATGGCGTTTCAAATTTACAATGCACAGCGATTGACGATGCCCAGACAAACGCATCGCTAGATCGTCGAGTGCAACTGGCTCGTCGTGCTCCCAACACACACGAACTCGCGCTGCCGCAATTTTGAACATTTCACTGCCAGCGTCATTGATCTCGACGGGCTGCCAGGTCGGCGGTGTGCCCTTGAATTTGATCGTATCAACGATCTGTGAGACTCGCTTGGACAATGACTCGAATGCGGGCTGGGTCGCTGTCGCAAACAGGACGCTAGTGCGAAACGGTCCCGATGGGTCACACAGTCGCGAGAGCGTGGCGAGCGTCGCAACGGCAAGTTTCGGCGGCAACGTTTGAACTTCGTCGAACAAAATGACACTGCCAGCGAGCCGGTGCAGTTTTCGACAACGCGAGGGACGGTGAGCGTGCAACGATTCAAGTAGTTGCACGTTGGTGGTCAGCACGATCGGTGCGTCCCAGTTCTGTGAAAGCAATCGGCGACGAATTTCAGAACGTGTGACAGAATCTTCATCGCTTGCATCCACATCAAAACCGGCTGCGGAATGTGACTCGAGAACGATTCCATCACCGCATTGTTGCGGCGAAAAGATGTCTCGATAGATCGAGGCGGTTTGATCGATAATGTTGAGGAACGGCATCACTACAACGATACGGCGAAGACGATGCGTGCGAGCATGTTCCAAGGCGAATCGCAACATCGCGAGTGTTTTCCCAAAACCGGTTGGTGCCGACAACGTGAACGCACCCAGTTCATGAGTAGATCCAACGTGAGCGCATCGCAGGGCCAAACTGTTTCGCAGGACGTCAATGGTTGAGGGAGAATCGGTTGCGAACCTCGCGGCGTAGCGATCCAGTGCCGCGATAAACTCTTCCACTTGCATTGCAGCGCCATCGGCGCGCGGTCGCCGGGGAATCTGCGAATCGCCATCAAAATGAGCTTCGGTTTCAATAAAATCGGCATCGACGAGTGCGGAGAACAACATTCGTGTGTCGAGCATATCAGCGGCTTGGGAATGCCGTGGCACCAATCCGCTGCCGCTGAGCCGAGGCATTTCAAATCCATCGGCAAGAAAGTGCTTCATCGCTGCTTGACGTTCTTGGGCAGACGAGGTTGTGAACCGTAGCGGCTCATGGGTCAACGCCCCGCTCAACCGCTGATTGAGACTTGTCAAGCTATCGAGTGGCGGTAGTCCGGCATGATGTCCCAGAATCGCGAGGGCGGTCATGATCGCGGCCGGTTTCTTTTGTGCCAACAAAGCACACGCTCCGAGCGTCCAATGATCGCGGCCCGGTTCACGCCAGTCTCGCAATCGACGTTGAAACTGCTGCGAATACTTTCCCAGATCGTGCAACAATCCCGCCGCACGAGCCTGCTCCTCGGCCCCGAACAAGGTCGCGTACTGCGACGCGCGTCGAGTCACCGCATCGAGATGTTCAAATACCGTTTCAAAGCGTTGATCACGCTTTTGCCCGTTGCCACTGTGTGCAAACCATTCCGACTGCATTGAGTGTCTCCCGATCTCGAATGTTTTCCATGGCAATTTATGACAATATACCAAACTGGCTGACACGTTTGGTTAAGATAATCGTCTCGATGCTGAAGCATGGGGTTAAACGCGGGTGGTGGGGCATGGGGTCACTCTACGTTGAGGAGGGGGCGAGCGAATAGATCATAGCTAGCAGTCGCCAAATGTAAGCTCCGTGGCTGTAACGCGCTAATCTACTTTTCCCGAAAAATTCGCAGAATGCGCGTAAGGAGTCAGGTCATGTCTTCGTCTATTTAAGGTAGGAACCTCTCTCGAAGCTCCCGCTCCAGGCGGAGGCACTAATGCATGTGCCCCCGGGAGGTATCGGCCTAGCCGTTCTCAGAGAGACTTTATCATGGTTCGGCCCAGGCTTAGTGAAACCATCTCACCCGATGAATCCTGCATCGTGCATGTCATCCGCCGCGTGGTGCACCACTGTTTTCTGCAGCGGCGTACCACGCGGGTGATGACATGCGCGACGCAGTGTTAAGCTGTGGCTGAAAGCAGGCAACGGGTAGGCTGACCGAGAGGATCTCGTTCTGTTAAAACTAAACGATTCGTTTTACAATACATCAAGGCCTCCCGGTTGTTCGGGTTGCGTGCCGTGGTGAGATTAAGAAGAATAATTATGAACTTGAATTTGCCGGTCGAAGCCAACGATTTCGTGAAGGCGTTGGTGGCGCAAGGAAAGTACCAAACCGAAGAAGCGGCTGTCGTAGATGGCATCCGTTTGCTGATGGACCGGGAACAGTTACGAAGTGAAATTCAATTGGGCATTGAGCAGCTCGATCACGGCGATTCTTCGGAAGAGGATTCGGTGTTTGCAGAAATTTATGCGGCGATCGACGAGGCTGAAGCCTCACAGCGGGGCGAATAGTCGCTGCCCAGGCTCCGGTATTTTGATGCGTCCAAGGAAGACTTGAAAGAGATCGCTCGGTTCATTGCAAAGGATAAGCCCCAAGCCGCCAGAGCCTGGGTGGCGAAGCTTCACCAGCGATGCCGAATGCTGTTGAAGAACCCGGATGTGGGAGACGACCGCAGCGACTTGGGTATCGGGATCCGGTCCACCTATGTAGGCAGCTACATCGTCTTTTTTCGGCAACACGATACAACGCTCGATATCGTTCGCGTGCGACGGGGTGACTTAGGATTTCCGTTTCTGTAGTTGGCGGCTCGCCAGCAGACTGTTGCTTATCGTTCCCAGATGAGCCTCCCCACATTTCCCGTTTTTTTCTGCCTAAGCGTAGCAACGGCGCAGCCCCATGCTTATAGCCACGCAAATTGCCATGCATACCCTTGATCCTGTGATGCAAGTCGATTTGAAGACTACACTTTAGGTGTGAAATATGATCAGGTGAGTTTAGCGGCGCGTAGCCTGAGCGCGTTGGCGATGACGGAGACGCTGCTCAAGCTCATGGCCGCCGCGGCAAGCATCGGGCTTAGTAGCATGCCGAAGAACGGATACAGAAGTCCTGCCGCTACCGGAATGCCGAGCGAGTTGTAGATGAAGGCGAAGAATAGGTTTTGGCGAATGTTGCTCATCGTCTTGCGGCTCAAGTTGGCCGCAGCAGCCACACCGCGCAGATCGCCACCGACTAATGTCACCCCGGCCGATTCAATGGCGACGCCGGTACCCGTTCCCATGGCGATGCCCACATTGGCTTCGGCCAAGGCGGGTGCGTCGTTGACCCCATCGCCACACATGGCTACCGTCTTGCCACTCTTCTTCAACTCGCGCACAAATTCCAGCTTCTCCTGCGGGGAGACACCCGCATGGAACTCATCGATGCCCAACGTTTCAGCAACCGCCTTGGCCGTCGGCTCGGCATCGCCCGTCAGCATTACGATCCGCAGCCCCAGTTCGTGCAGCGTCTTGAGCGCGGCCGGGGTCGATTTTTTGATCGGATCGGTGATCGCCATGATGGCAGCCAGTGATGAATCGATCGCGACGAACACGACCGTGGCAGCTTCGGCTTGATGTGCGCCGGCGCGCTCGCGTCCAGCAGCGACTCCCTCTACGTTTCGTTCGACTAGCAGATCTGCGTTTCCAATCAGCACTTGCCGACCATCCACGGTGGCTTGCACGCCTCCGCCCGTGATGCTGTTGAAGTCGGTCGCTTCCGATACGCCCACCGCATCATCTTTCGCGCGACGCACGACAGCTCGAGCTAGTGGATGCTCGCTTTGCGTTTCCACCGCAGCCGCGAGCCTCAGCATGTCCGCTTGCTGCCAGTCGCCGAAGAGTTCGATAGCGGTCACTTCCGGCCGCCCCAGCGTCAGCGTTCCCGTCTTGTCGACGACGATCGTGTCCACTTTCTCCATCGACTCCAAAACCTCAGCGTTCTTGATCAGCACCCCTTCCTTGGCACCGCGCCCGACGCCGACCATCACCGACATCGGCGTCGCCAAACCCAGCGCACAAGGGCAAGCGATGATGAGTACCGCGACGGCAGCCACAAAGGCATGAGCCAAACGCGGTTCAGGGCCGAACAGGGCCCAACCTATGAAAGCGGCGATCGCGCATACGATCACCGCAGGCACAAAGTACTGAGCGACAACATCGACCAACTTTTGAATCGGTGCTCGGCTTCGCTGTGCGTCAGCGACCATCTGCACGATGCGGCTCAGGACGGTATCACCACCCACGCCAACCGCTTCCATTACCAAGGCACCCGTTTGATTGAGCGTTCCACCCGTAACCTCATCCCCTTCGGATTTAGTGACTGGGATAGGCTCGCCGGTCAGCATGGATTCATCGACGCTGCTTGAACCACTGAGCACGCGACCATCGACGGGAACTTTTTCACCGGGCCGGACCCGCAAGCGATCCCCCTTGTGAACCGCATTGAGAGCAACTTCCTCCTCACCCTCGTCGGTGATGCGGTGTGCGGTATCGGGTGCGAGCTGCATTAACTCGCGGATCGCTCCGCCAGTTTTCTGGCGGGCTCTGAGTTCCAAAACCTGTCCCAGCAGCACGAGCGTGATAATGACCGCAGCCGCCTCGAAGTAGAGCGGCGGGACGCC
>CAKQNH010000405.1 GCA_934255105.1 uncultured Pirellulaceae bacterium | reverse complement strand
GATAACAACGACCATAGAGGCCCCCGGTCGTTCGTAGGAGTACAAAACATGAAATGCCCGGTTTGCGATATGCCTATGGACGAAGGTGAGGTGTATTTGAAAAAAACGTTCTTAAACGCGCTTGCATTTGGCTGGGGTGCAACTGATTTGGTGTTCAAACGTACGAACCCCAAGAAGGAAATTGAGCTTATGACTCCCTGGGATTTCAGCAAAGCTTATCATTGCGATGCATGCGGAGCTACGATAATCGCCACTGGTACGGGAAAGCGATAATCTACTTTTAGCCGCTACTAAGCACCAGCCACTCCTCGATAGCCGACGTGCAGAAGCGAATCACCAAATTGCTGTGCCCCCGCAGTCGATACGGCTTCGCAGTCGATACGGCACTCGGCTTTGACAGCCTTCAATCGTTTAGCACTGGAACTACATTTCCTGGCTCTAAATAATCTCGTGGGTCACCAAATACGGTAATCGATCCACTTTCAGAAAGGGCCAAGAGCGACATCCCTGAAGGGTCGAAGGAGAGCTTGTGGACCGAGCTATCTAGCTTGCCAATAGTGAACAACTCTTGTGCGGTTTCGAGGTGATGGAGCTTGATCGTGCCGTCCTCGCAACCAGCGGCGAGAATGCGCCCATCGGGTGAGAAAGCGACTGAACTAATTGAGGCGGGGTGACCACTGAACTTCAGTCTCAAATCGCCAGACTGAAGATCCCATAGCCAGGCAAAGTCTTCAACGTGTTTTTCCCTATATCGATCGCGGCCCATCCACTGCCATGAGTTTTCGCTGAGTGTCCAGCGTCGCAGGGTGCCGTCGCGACTGGCGGATAGGATCTGATCTCCGGGTGGTGATAGAGCAATGCAATGGATGCGGTCGTCGTGCGCTTGAAGTATGTCATCTGGGTCGGACGAGTACTGTAGTTGTTCAAGATCTCGGACGCGAACAGTCCTTTTCCAGAGCGTAAGAAGCTGTGATGGGAGCCCGGTATTCAAATCCTGGACATCCTTCGCGGGCTCTAACTGTTGAGGGAGGCGATCCGAGGAGACCCAATACACTACATCTGATTGCCCATCGCGTCCCACAGCCAGTGCCGCGCCGTCATGCACCCAACACATCGTCATGGCACGCTCGCCAATGTGTAGATCGAGCGGTTGAGAGACACCCGTGTCCACGTTCCAGATCCTCACGCCATCGTCGGAGGTGCTCGTGGCAAAGCGATCTCCCGTCGGGTCGAACTCGAGTTTCATCACATGTTTCTGCTTGTAATCGTAGCTGCGTTCTAGCGTGCCCTGCTGCCAATCCCAGAGACAGATGGCTGCATTCTGCGTTCCCCAGGTTGCAAGGTGCCGGTTGTTCGGCGAGAAACGCAGGCCGACTAGCTCGTTACAAGGCGTTTTGAATTTACGAAGCAACTGGCCGGTTTGAGCATTCCAAACCTTTACTTCTTCTTGCCGCGCCGTCGCGATAGCCTTACCATCGGGCGAAAAATGGGACGGTAGTGCAGAATTTTCATCAATGGAAACATGATGCCGCCAACCTAGGGAATGGGTGTCGTCGATTGCCAGGATCTCATCGGCACAGTAGAGCCTTGATCCGTCCGGTGAAAATGCGAGCATGTCGCGACGCCAGCCCACAAAGTCAGAGTTGCCAAAGAGCATCGGAATACCAGTTCGAATGGCATGCACGCGTTTCAAAGTGATGTCGCGGACCAACAGCCTTCCATCCGTCGTCAACCCTGCCCAGTGTCGACCGGTGGGGGACATGCGCACCGAGGCAAAATAGTCGCTGACGGCCTCCAGTTCGTACTCGTCGACCACTCGGTTACCTTGTGAGCGCCAGAGACGCAGTTGTCCGCCTCGGTCGCCAGCCACAATCGTCTTTTGGTCGGGGAGCATGGCCACCGCCTGCACGCCATCGCGATGCCCGCGAATAACAGCGGCCTGATTTCCAATCTCAGTGCCCCAGATACGAATGGTAGCATCGTTGCCACCGCTGATGACATAGGCTCCGTCGGTTGAGAAGGCCAGGCACAAGACCATCCCCATGTGCCCTCTGAGCGTTTTCAAATGTTGGCCTTGGACGTTCCACAAGCGAATCGTGCGATCATTGCTCGCTGAGGCTAAGCGCTGACTACTGGGATCAAAGGCGAGCGCGCGAATATCTCGAAAATGTCCTTCGAGCACTTGTGGCTTTTTGACATCCGTAGCGTCCCAAAGGCATACCTTGCTGTCCGCGCCACCCGTGGCCAGCATCCGCCCGTCATTGGAGTAAGCAACGGCGTATATTTCTTGTCCGGCGTGGCATCCGGCCAAGCGTTTGATTTCATCTCCAGTCTCAACATCCCAGATCCGCAGCGTGCCATCTTCGGAGCAACTGGCAAGCTTCTTACCTCTGGGATCAAACGCCAGACCATGTACTCAAGAGCTTTCAGAACGATGGCAGCTAGTTCAACTGGAATGCGTGGATTATGTTTTAGCGGAGAAGTCGGCTCTCTATGCGCAATCTGCTTGAGCAATTCGCGCCGCTGGGTGCCGTCGCAGGCCGGACGCAAGGTTAATAATTCGTAGAGAGTAGCTCCTAACGAATAGACATCGCTACGACGATCGACGACGTTGTCGCTTACGAGTGCCTGTTCGGGACTCATATACCGCAACGTGCCCACCAAATCGCCGGTCATTGTGAGACCTGCATCTGCCTCGACCCGAGCTAAACCAAAATCGGTAATGAACAGTCGGTGATCACTGTCGAGAAGCAAGTTGCATGGTTTAACATCGCGATGCAAGATCCCCTCTTCGTGTGCGTGGTGGAGTGCGTCAGCCGCTTCGATGCCGAGGCGCGCTGCGAAGCGAAAGAACTCGGTCCCATTGCTAGTGTGTGGCAGACTTGAACTTGCCATGCTACGGGACGCCTCTGACCGCGGGGAGTATCTCGGCCCTCCCTGCCGCCCGCGTCCCTTCCGTCCAACCTCTCGCAGAATGCGAAAGTCCCCCAAGGTTTTATCGATAGGAAACCCGAGGCCCGCAGGGGGCGCTGCGGGTTCGGTAGTCTCTGAACGAGCGAGAATTTCGAGTGCTGTCAGCGATTGCCGAATTACCGCTGCGAACTCGGGATGCTGCGAGGCAATGTCCTCGATGCTTGGATCTTCGCCGCGAGCGCGGCGTTCCATGTACCCATCGACTATCGATCCAAGCAGATCGGCTCGATCATCTGAGTTCTCAAGTGTGGTCTGTGTCATACACAATTCTAGCTGTCGAGTTGAATGCCCTGCTCGTCGAGCAATTTCGCTAGACGAAGCAGGGCGCGACCGAGACGTTTGCGGGCCGTTGCAGGCGCGATCGCTAAGACTTCCGCAGCCTCTGCGTTGGTCAGCTCTTCGACGTGGCGCAACATGAGGATCTCCTGATCCTTGCGGCCTAATCCGGTGATGACCTGGCGCACTTCCGTCGCCAATTCTCGACGATGTGCGATCTGGCTGGGACGCTCCGCTCGCGGATGTTGAGCGGTTGCCAGCGAAGAGGCACCGGCACGAGGAACCTCGCGCCGCACCGAGCGCTTCTCCGCCAAATGCCGGCGGTGCAGATCGACCATCCGCTCCAACGCAGTGCTTCGCAACCAAACGCGGAACGAACCTGGACGTCTTCGCAGAAAATCGTCGATGCGTTGGCTGGCCACAAGCTGAGCTTCTTGAACAACATCCGAGGGGTCGACACGAACGCGTAGCTCGTTATCCATCCTCAAATCAATCAGTTTCTTCAAGTAATTGCGATACGACTCAAGCAATAGGTCCAGCGCGCGCGGATCGCCATCTTCTAAGCGTATAAGCAGATTCTGAGTGTCTGACGAGTCGCGCCGCGTGGAATGTGGATCGGGCAACAGACGGGTCCTCACAACTACGCACGCAACAATTCACTATCAAGTCGAGATCGCTTGATCGAAATCATTTTAGCAGGTTAGTTCGCCGCACACCAACATTTCGACTTGAATCTTTTCTGGAAAAAAAACTGAGAAAACTTGTCCCACCGCAGGGTTTTGCCACGGGTTAGTAAGGGTGGGGGAAGCTATGTCGTTCCGCCTACGCTATTTGTCTTTTCGCTCGGATAGGATGCCGAACTCCTCCGCTAACTCATTTCCAATAGGTCTCACCGATGAGGAAATCTCGCTTACGTCACAAAGATTCGGCTAAAACGCGGGTGTCCAGGCACAAGAAACGTCGCCAATCGTTTGAACAACTCGAACAGCGCCGTTTGCTTTTTGCCACCGCTATACACGAACAGTTGACCGAAGCAGCCTTTCCCGAAATCATCTCCGGCGGTTCGGGGGCACCGCTCGTCCTAGAGGACATCATCAATGAGCACGCCGCCCAAAACGACGCGCTCGATGCTGCCACGCAAGCGGATCACTTCCATGGTTCACGCTTTCGTGAAGCGGCGCTCAAAATCAACCAATGGTATCGGGATGCGGTCGAGTACGCGGACCCAAGCGATTTTTCGAGCGAGCACCTGGCTGATGCATTTGGAAACGTTGTACACGCTGTCCAAGATTTTTATGCGCATTCCAATTGGACGGAACTTCAAGCCGCGAGCCTAGTCACTGGCGGCAGCCTGCTCGATGCGGGTGATAGCTGGTTTGGCAATCTGGCCCCCTATTCCCTGGTTTCTGGAGCGATGTTGGTTCAGGGCGAGGACGAGACGCCGCTCGGCCCGGGCAGCAATTTGAAACGCGAGGGAGCCGTCGTCGCCGTCGATACTGGAAATCGGCAGAGCCAGGCGGTGGGTGACGTCCATCAGGGCATCGCCGTTCATGAGCCCGCAAGCGGTGTCGGCTACCTCATGTACAGCAAATCCAGTTTGTTCGCACGGTTCTCAGGGAAGCCACCCCTGGATGATGCCAGCGGCCGCAACAGCGACAGTGGATCAACTACCCGACGAACAAGGATTCCAAGGCGAACTCATTTTTGGTTACACCGTCAATGGTCAACTGCGGGAGACGAGCGCTTTCGTGATGCCCGGACACTCGTGCAGCGGGCCGCACGCAGTCCCCACCGAAGCAACGTCGGTTCTGGAAACCGCGAGTGCACAGCAACGATTGAACTATTTGGGATACACCGACCAGAGCGGCGAAGCCTTGGCGGAAGACTTCTTGACCGTCAGCCCAAACGATCACTTCGTAGCGACTCCAGTTGGTGACATTGCCAGACGAGTCAAACTGTGTGGCCACGCGTTTGCCGTTCAACTGATTGAA
The DNA here is from genome assembly GCA_934255105.1 of uncultured Pirellulaceae bacterium. Lineage (GTDB taxonomy): Bacteria > Planctomycetota > Planctomycetia > Pirellulales > Pirellulaceae > Aureliella. Next base: position 75 of record CAKQNH010000405.1, on the reverse strand, counting down.
GGCATCGTAGACGTACTCGACCTGCTGAGTCTTCACACCGCTGGCACTCACGCGATCCGTAACGCTGGCCAAGCG
>CAKQNH010000404.1 GCA_934255105.1 uncultured Pirellulaceae bacterium | reverse complement strand
GGGTAGCACAGCGCGTCAAAACCGCGCTGACGATTCGGTCGCACCGCCGCCCGTCGAACTGATAGAGCTGACTGGCAGCTTGGCAAAACGTTACAAATTTTGTGGAGCTTGGTCGCGGAAATGGTTAGCCTCCTATCTGGGCCTCCTATCTGGGCCTCCTATCTGGGCCTCCTATCTGGGCCTCCTATCTATGCAGAGTAGTACCGCACATGCAAGGCCTTGATTGTCTCCGCCAAGGAGTCGACCGGACCAACCACTTCAATCCCCGGAACAATCGACTGGATCGGTAAAGAGGCAACCGGTGAACCGGCCGCCCCCAATTCGCGTTGCCACTGGGCGAACTGCTGCGACGAGGCGATGTAGACGATTCGGCCCAATCGAGCCCAACCATGGGCAGCGGCACACATTGGACAGTGTTCTCCGGAAGTGTACAGCGTAATGGAGCCGCGCTGGGCGAGTTCCAGGTTTTGCGTGGCCCAGTCAGCTAATTCGAGTTCGGGATGTGCAAGTGGACCAATCTCGCGATCGCGATTGCGTGCTTCAGCCAGCATCTTGCCCGCCGAATCGGCCAGCACAGAACCAAACGGTTGATCGCCCGCCTCTAAAGCGGCCTCGGCTAGAGTTAGACAGCGCTGCAGATGCTGCATATCGCTCTCACTAAGTTGACTTACGCTCATCGTTAAAATTCCCGTTTGCGTTATCGCAATTTATTGAATCCGTGTGCCGTGGTGTGCATTCTCATTCTAGCGGAAACGGCAGGCATAGCGAGTGTCAACTCTGGTTGACTGGTAGCGGTGAGCGCCGCGCTCTGCTGAGCCTGGACGCGCGGGGCGATGTCCACGCGGTCTATCGAAAGCCTAGATGTGGTACGCTAATTGCTTTCTTTGAAGACTAATTGCCTTAGGGCAGTTGCGTGGCAATGCTCATTGTTGTCAACTGGAAGTCATCGACGTGCGGCCACAACAAGTCACCTACAACTAGGAGCCTCTGCATTGAAACGCTTTAAGAAAATCTTGGTCGCCACCGATACGCGACTCGAGCAACATGCCGTTGTCGAAAAAGCGGCAGAGATTGCGCTGAAGAACCAGGCGGCGCTGACGATCGTCGACGTCGTACCTGAGATATCCTGGATAGCCAACAAGTTAGTCAGCGATCTGGCACATATGCGTGAGCTCTATGCGCAGGAAGTTGCAGCCAAGCTCGATTCGCTGGCGGCGCCTTTGCGCGAACGAGGCATGGAGGTGACCACCAAGGTTCTAACCGGCAAAACATCGGTAGAAGTCGTCCGCGATGTGTTGCGCGAAAAGCACGATTTGCTAATGGTTGTCGCCAAGGGAAAAAATAGCAAACGCAAGGGTTTCTTTGGCTATACGGCAGTTCACCTACTGCAGACCTGCCCGAGCGCAGTGTGGTTGGTGGCTGGCGAAGTGGCTACCGAAACGAATCACGTGCTGGGTTGCGTGGATATTACCAGCGATCAAGCAGAGGCCGCCGAGCTAAACGACAGGGTGTATGAATTGACGTGGTCGATCGGTCAAGCTTGTGGGGCTCGCCACTCGCTGCTACATGCTTGGCAGATGAACGATGAAGGTCTGCTGAGCGCCCGGCTGCGGCATTCGCTGGTCGTGGGCTTTGTGCAAGAGTATTACGAAAGCATCAAAGAGCGTTACGAGAAGTTCATGAAGTCCCATGGAAGCAGCTTCGATGCCGAAGGGATTCATTTGATCAAAGGCCGCGCGCCCGAGATTGTCGATCGATTCGTCCGCCAAAATGCGGTCGATTTAGTGGTCATGGGAACATTGGCACGCACGGGTCTGGCCGGCGCGCTGCTCGGCAACACGGCCGAACAAACGCTCGACCGTATCGAGTGTTCGTTGCTGGCGCTAAAACCCTACTCTTTCGTTAGCCCTATCAAACTGGGAAGCTACTCCAAGGCGACTACAACGGGAGCCTAAACGAACTGCTGGGCCTACGGTCGTAGCGAAGCTCACGAATGATAAGTCGCAGGCTTATTTCAGGAATGACAAGCTGGAAGCTTATCCCACGAATGATAAGTCGCAGGCTTATTTCAGGAATGACAAGCTGGAAGCTTATCCCACGAATGATAAGTCCGGGGCTTAGCTCAGGAATGACAAGCTGGAAGCTTATCCCACGAATGACAAGCTGGGGGCTTAGCTCAGGAATGACAAGCTGGAAGCTTATCCCACGAATGACAAGCTGGAAGCTTATCCCACGAATGACAAGCTGGAAGCTCACCCCACGGAAAATGCGATATAATGGAAGCGTCTCTTTTGCGAACCTTACATGGAGAATTCGATGATCGTTCAAGTGAAAACGGACAACCACATTCAGGGAAGCGCGGAACTGACCAGCGAGGTCGAGGAGGTGTTGGAGAATGCCTTGGCGCGTTTCAACCCCAGAATCACCCGAGTGGATGTTCATTTTTCCGACGTCAATAGTCGGCAAAAGCACAGCGATGATGACAAACGTTGCGTGATGGAAGCCCGTCTAGCAGGACTCAAGCCGGTGGCCGTTAGCCACAACGGTTCGACCATAGCCCAGGCTCTCGAAGGCGCCGCCGAAACGCTCCAACAAACGTTGCTCAAGACTCTCCGCCGGTTGGAGCATGCTAAGGGACGCACTTCCTACGCTGGTGAACCAGCAGACAATTCGATCGACTTAGATGACGATGACGCGGATGATTACTTGGATGATCAGTCAGACGTCGCATCGGAATCTGACGTCTGAGAAAGCGAGCGACTCGCTTGCCGCTAGCGCTGCTTCAAATTGATAAGCGTAGGTTCTCGTAGCGGAAGTCGCCAAGGCTTTGGGCCCAGTGACTGGCAATGCTCCAGCCACTGCGCCGTGATGGCGGCGGAGATGATTGGTTCAGCCGATCAGTTTTACCAGAAGAGGGGCAGCGATCGTGATCAGCACCAATGCGACTGGATAAGCGGCTACGTAGCTGGTGACAGGTTCATTGGAGTCGGTGGAGCTGGTCAGTGCGGCCAGTCCCGGCGTCGACGTCATGCCACCACACGCGGCACCCAGGGCTTGCAAACGGGTCAACTTAAAGAGATAGCTCGCGGTGAGATAACCCACCATCAGCGGCAGGGTGGCAATCGCGACCGCCACGATACACAGCACAAATCCTTGTTGCTGAAGTACGGACCAAACGCCTCCTCCCGCGTTGACTCCGGCGTCTGCCAAGAACAGCGCAAGTCCGCCCTCAGTCATCAAGATCTGGGCCGCCGGTGGAAAAGATCCGCGGATGAATCCGATGCGGCGAAAATGCCCCAGCAGCAGACCGACGCAGAGCGGGCCGCCGGCGGTGCCGAGCGAAACGGCGACCCCTCCCCACACAATTGACATTTGGCCCAACAGAATTCCGATGCTCAGGCCGATGGCCAACGAAAGCAAGTCGGTTTCGTTGAGCGTCCGCGGTCGATGGCCCACGATCTTCTCTATCCTGACCAGATCCGCCGGCTGGCCGACCAGTGCCAGCGTGTCGCCGAATTCGATTCGCGTTTGCGTCGATGGTACGAACTCTTGACCAATCCGCCGAACACGAGTGACGGTGACTCCGAATCGCGACCGCAGACGCAGTTCTTTGAGCGTGTGTCCGAACACGTCCGCAGACGTAACCACGACCTCCTTGCGTTCGCGGTCGGCGTCGAGCACGACGTCGTCCACTTCGCATAGCACGCCCAGCGTCTCTGCGCCGCGCCGGCCATCTTCTTGCTGGCCGACCAACATCACTCGATCGCCCAAAGCAAATACGTAATCCGCAGGGATCGGACGCCAGCGCTGCTCCGAGTAAACTCGTGAGACCTGGACCGGTAGGTCGGCTGAGACGGCCACTTCGCTGGGCCGCTTGCCCACGATTCCAGGGTTGGCAATTTCAACCACATGCCGCTGGATTTTCTGACTATTTTTCTTGGCTGTACTAGCTTCGTTGGCCGCATCGGCTTCCGCGCTCGATGGTGGAGTTTGCTTGAGCATGATCTGCACGAACAGCACGATGATCGCGATACCGAAAGGGTAGGCCACGCCAAATGCGACGGCCACGTTATCCGGCTGAACGACTGATTCGCTGGCCGCACCCAGGGCGGGCGTGCTGGTCATCGCGCCGGCCATCAGTCCCGCCGCGATATCCGCTGGTAAGTTGAAGAGTTTTGCACACAGCCACGTTACCGCCACACCTGTGAGCACCATGGCCGCTCCCAGAGTAGCCATCGCCCGCGCGCTGGAGGCCAGCCCTCGAAAGAACGTGGGGCCTGCGGCGATGCCAATGCAATAGACGAACAGAGCGAGCCCCAGCGTGCCGAGGCCCTCGGGGATCGCGATGTGCAAATGGCCGGCCAGCAGGGCGACAAAGAGAATGGAGGATGTGCCGATCGAAATTCCGCGAAAGGAGAGTCTGCCTAGCCCAAGTCCGATAGTGATGATTAGCAGGAGTGCAAGTAACGGAGTCAAACTTAGGTTTCCAGTTGGCGTAGCCAGCAGCCTGAATGCGGCAGCTAAAGAGAGGTTTGCGATTCTAACATCGCAGGATTTCCTACGGAAGTCGATGGCAAGCGGGGTGGGGCAAGCAGCGTGAGAAGTATAGCTGTGGTAGCCGGAGTTCCACAACTGCATCGACCGCATGCTAGGGGTGGTAGAGCACCGGCATGGGATCAGTAGAATGGTACGACTCTGCAGCAGGGCTCAACACCGATCCTGCACTGAACCGCATCTTTAGCCCCCCAAGGGAACCTTCTCGTTTGATTATTCAAATTCTCGCGCTGACTCACGCCTTGATGTTGGTTGTATTCTCGGTGCGAATCCTGCTACGGGATGATCTGAGCTCTGCCGCTCGGCTGGCCTGGTTCATGGTCATGCTGCTAGGGCCCTATATCGGCGTGGTGCTGTATTTGCTTTTTGGCGAGATTAATTTAGGTAGGACCATCCACCGACGGCATGATGAGATTTTTGCCAAGCTCGGAGGACTGGCAGGTGCAGCGCTGGGTGATTGCAATAAAAATTTGCCGGGTAATGTGGAGGTTGAGTATCAGACCGCTTTCCGCGCAGCGGCGGTGGACGGTTTCCAAACCACGCTCGGAAATCGCGCGGAGCTGTTGCCCGACGCAGCTACCGCTCGTTCGCGTTTGATTGAAGACATCGATCAAGCCACCGAGAGCGTTCAGGCGCTGTACTACATCTGGTTGGACGACAACACCGGTCGCAACGTGGCCCAGGCGCTGATTCGCGCCGCCGAGCGCGGTGTGGCTGTCCACGCCATGGCTGATGGGCTGGGTTCGCGAAAGTTCGTGCGCTCG
>CAKQNH010000403.1 GCA_934255105.1 uncultured Pirellulaceae bacterium | reverse complement strand
GTCCCGGAGTGTTGAGTTTGGCGACGTAGCCCGCATGTTGATCGATGAGGTTTTTCCAAACATAATCGGCAGTCAGCTTGGCTGCTAGAGCATCACCCGCCCCGGCACGCTGTAGCAGATCTTTTTCAACATATTGCCGGACGGCCCTCACCAGCGGCGTATCGAGCTCTTGGGTGGCTTCGCTCTCTGATTCGGCTATCTGTCCACCGACAAACAAGCGATGCACGTCATCGGTTAAGTCCGGCACGCTCCCCACCCAGGCCGGCGCATCCTCGGGTAACAAGGGCAAGGTGCTGGGCGCTACTGATAGTTCGTGATTGACCGCAGGTCGCTCCGGCGATTGTGACCAGGTCGACGAGCGAACGCCGGCGTCTTCAAACGGCTCTGCCTTGACAGCGGGCTCTGCAGTTGCGTGCTCTGTAGTTGCGGGCTGCGTAGTTGCGTGCTGTGCAGTTGCGGGCGACTGGGGCGGTCGCGGCGGTCGATCCGGGCTCGGCTGTTGGGCCACGACGTGCATCCCGAGGTTGCAGACAACAAGGCTCGCGCTCAACAGCGGCAGCCACAGTTGCCTAGCGCAGGGCCAGGGGTAACTGCCCCACAACACCCTGAACCCACTGATTAGGTCGTCCAGCTTATAGGTATTCGCCTCACCGACATTCGTTGAACCGCGTGGGCAGCGCCCCGCGCGTGCACGCTCCTCTCGTCTACGTTTTGCACCTGCGCATTCAGCAGCGCGCGGCCCGTTGGGCACGCGGTTTAGCGAATGTTCAAAAGCTGCGAAATTTCGCTCGGGAAAATTTCGCTCGGGGAAAGTGCCAGGCGGCAGGGCGTTAAATTGTTTCATAGCTAGTGTCGCTCGTCGGCGGATGGGTTGACCCATGGACTAGAAAGCTGGATGGCCAGCGACGCGCCGGCAGCGATCCAGGCGCCCCAGGGCTGCGGAAAAGGGATTAGCAGGTGGATTAAGCTGGCCGCCACCACGCTCCAGATGACCGCTAGGAAGCTCAGCCTGGCGCGACGTAGAGGGTCGACCTGCTTCCACCACTGCACCATGCCCAACAGCAGCGGGAAGAAAGCCAGGTAGGCAGGTAGCAGTGGTTGGCCCACCGGACCGAAAAAACCCTGCCAGCGATGGATGGCGGTTTCGCTCATGGGCTCGCGCACCAAGCTGTCCCACGGAACCATCAGGAATTGGTCCAGACCATAAGCCAGTGCACCAATGACAAAACCACAGCTCAGTTGCATAAAAGCCCGAGTCGCCCAGTCCCCTTGCTCGCGCTGCCAACTTTTGCCCAGCGCGATAGATACCCAGGCGATGCTCAAAGCGACTAGGCCAGCCCAAATCGTGCCGACGACCAGCGGCTGAAATGGATGCCCAGTACCGATCTGAAACAGTCCAGCCAACGCGCTTGACACAGCGACAACACAGGCCGCCCCCAGCCAACTGCCCGTCACCTCGCTCCAGATTTGACGGCGCGAGCACTGCGACAACTGTATTCGCTGAGCCAACCGCCACTGTTTGGCGCTCATCGGTCGCGCCACTTTGGGCCGCTGAACGATTGGTGGCACGTCGCCCCTGCCCAGGGGTTGCGGCTGGGCTGTGTGCGCGAATGGTTGCTGAGATCCTGCCTGCACGGACGCCGATCGCCAGGCCGTGGCTGCGTGCCTTTCGCGTTCAGAATGCTGTTTGAATCGACGGTGTTTTCCGCATCGCGAATGTTTTTCGGGTCGACGGCTGGATCGGTCGGCGAGCGGAGCGTTGCGTCCGGTGCCGTGTGTAGGCCCCCGAGTAATCCACCACACGGCGTAGTAGGGGACATACAACATCAGTGCCGGTATCAGCAGCCCCAGCAGAACGCCAGAATTCGTAGCCAGGAAAATGATGGCAACCACCAAGATGACCGTTTTGAGGCCGGGCTTTATGTCAAGGTGAAGCCACCAGTCATTCAACTGCGCCCAACTTTCACGGACCTTTTTAGCGATGGGCTCTTGATAGTCGTACGTCGCAGCGGGCATCGGAGCACCCGCTGCCTTGCGGTGCGCTTGATCTCGACGATTGGGATCCGCTCCAGCATCATGGGCTCGGTGCTCAAATGCTTGAGGTTGTGTTACGACGGGCGGAGTATTTGTGTCAGCAGGAACCACCACATAATGTTGGTCGATCTGTAGACCCAGTGGCTGAAGCATGGCTCGCACGTCGTGATATCGATTGGCGGGATTCTTGGTCAGGGCTCTACCAATCACCTCGCGCAGCGGTGTGGCGACGATCGACAAGTCGGGGTCGGCCGTGAGGTGCTTCATGATGATCTCTTGGCTGCTCTCGCCATCGAAGGGGACGGTGCCCGTCGCCAGTTCAAATAGGATGATGCCCATCGCATAGATGTCGATCTCCTTGCCGTACTCCCCTTTGCCGATCTCGGGGGCCATGTAGTGAAACGTGCCGACACTCTCGGTCTGACCGCCCCGGCGTGAGCAAGAGATGAATTTCGACAGACCATAATCGCCGATTTTGACGATCCCCGAGTCTTCAAAAATGTTGGCTGGCTTCAAATCGCGATGTACGATCCCATGGTCGTGCAGGTAGGCTACGCCAGCAGCAAGTTGACCAAACCAGCGCTTAAGTTCGGCCGTTGGCATGCCTTGCGGATGCGCTTCGATGACATCGCGCAAGCTGGGCCCAGAGACGTACTCCATCACGATCCAGCCCTGTTGGGCCGCGTCGAATCTAATGTCGTACAGGCCGATTAGATTGGGATGCTTGAGGTTCAAACACTGGCGAACGCCGCGGATCTCCACCTCCAAATTGCGCTGGATTTGCTTGAGCGCCACTTCCTTACCGGCGTCATTGACGGCGAAATAGACATCGCCAAAGCCGCCGATGCCCACGCCGCGTTTGATTGTGAAGCCGGCAAGTGGTTGATCGCCATTTCCAAATTTGAATTTCATGGCTTGTCCCTGAACTGGCCCGCCACTTGCGCGGGATGTGGCTGCGGTAGCGCGGTGGATTGCTTGCACCGGCTGCGAAGGTTCTCCGGCTGGCACACGAGCGGGCGATTGATCGCGAGCTTTGTTTCGGGGCAGCAGGTTTAGCATAGTCTGTTACTCAATCGTCATTGTAGGTAACCGAAGTCGCTAGGTTCTGGGTTTGCCAAACGGCTTCCAAAGTCTAGCGACTTCGGCTACGGCAGCGTATTTTTATTCGATACTTAGCGAAAAATCGGCTCCGTGCAGGCGCAATCCGGTCGTTACCGGAATTAGCCCGCGTTGCGGCAGGCCGTGGACGAGCACTTCTTCGCGCGCATTGAAGAACCAGTCGCGTTGTCGACGAACCAAAGCCAAGGGAGCTTGGTGTGCCTCAGACCAGTGTGGACAATGCACATGGCAGCCCGCTTGCGGCCCGATCAAACACGATTCGGCCAACAATAAAACTGCGTCTACATAGGGTTCAAATCTTCCCGGCCCTATTAGGTCTAAGCGAGCGGTCGCGCTCAACGGGTGAGGCTGAGTAAAGCGCAGTTGCACGCGATCGCCAAACTGAATCCGGTCATCGTGTTTAAGCAGTTGAGCTCGCTCGACCGCCTGGCCATTGAGCTGTGTGGACTGGAGCGGCTGTAGGAGATAGTCTCCACCCGAGCGAAGCACAGCGCCCGCTCGTCGGCGCAGGTCTCCCACAATGCCAATATCCGCAGAGCTATCCACGATGGCTTGCCCTATTGAAACCTCGTCGCGATCGACCAGTAGATAGCCCCCCACGCCGTCGACCCACAGGATCCGACGGCGGGCGATTGGGGCAGTCACGTTGCGATTGCTATGAGTCATTATCGTAGCCATGGAAAGACTCCATCGTACCAGAGCTAGGGACCTATCGACCAGCGCTGACTAGGTTTTCGACTTCCGCGCGACCGTCACCAAAGTAGTCGCTGATCTGATCGATCAGTTCGGGCGACGTGGTTTCGTCCAAATCGATGGCTCCTTGCAGAGCCCCCTCGCTGGCAATCATACGCTCGGCGACATCGATACGCGTGGCGATCTGGTCAAGCAGTTTTCTGGTGCTGCTCAAGCGACTGTCGTCCAGTGCGACTGCGGAGGTGGTTTGAGCAACTTCTACTAGGGTTAGGCGAGCTTGGATGTTTTCAATCTCGACCTCGAGTTCGCGTTTGGCTGCTAACATGCCCTCCAGCTTGCGGCGCGACGCATCGAGATTGCGTTCGCGGGCCGTGAGAACATTCTTTAGTTTCTCCGTAGTTTGCTCGTGAACTTGGAACTGTTTGAAGCGGTTGGACAAATCTTCACGGACCTGGGACTCGCTATATTTGCGCCCTGCGTAAGTGAAGTGCACGGGGCCAGTTCGGCTGGCGCTCTCCAGGTCGCCCTTGAGCCGCATGATATCGTTGCGACCTTTGGACAACAGCGTTTCTTTATTGTCGATCTCTTGGTTGAGCCGTTTAACGGCGACCTCCTCGCGGGCCACAATCTCCGCATTTCGCTGGATTTCCGGCTTTAGATCGGAGATCATGTCGCGAGCACGCTTGATCTCCCATTCGATGGGGACGCTGTCGCGCATCGATTGGCTGGCGGTGTGGGCACCTGTTTTGACATAGCTCCAGGCACCCGTCCCGAGGATAGTTACCGCTCCCAGGGAACCTAGGATTCCAACCATCGCTAATTTCTTAAACATTTTTCTTCCTCCGGCCCAACGGGCCATTAACTGAGCAGATTGTTTCACTTCCTCGAAACAACCCGCCTAATTGTTGATCGTGCCTGGTCCAGCTTCCCAAGTCTAGTAACTAAGTCGAGTTACAACTGGCACCCTGCTTCCTGTGAAGCTTTGCTGTCCATATGCCATAGTTCGCTGCCGCCTGACGAATATTGACAAACTGGCTGAAAATCGTGCTGAAAAACCTCAGGCGATGTCGAAACGTGCATTTTGGCAGCATTGCTACAGTTGGTCGGATTTTTTCCAGCAGTGGTTAAAGCTCTATGGGCTATGGCTTTAGATAGATCTTCGGATGTTTTTTTCAGGTTTGGCACCAATACTGCTGTGAACTTCTTGCGATCTTAAACGTCTAATGTTGTAGGAAGCCTAATTTCAACAGGTGGTTAACTGAGTCCTATCGAACACTCACAGGCCCATCACACACTCCGAGGCCCGATCATGATTGGCACAAACGACTCCTCCGGTGCGAACTCTAAAGAAGAAACAAATCCAAATTGGGATTGGTTGCAAGAGAAGATCCCGCCCGCGCAAGTCGCACTTCTCGACGACTGGATGGATGTGCAACTAATGGAGCTCGAAGAGGATTTTGCGGAGTTCGTGACTCAGCGCAGCCT
>CAKQNH010000402.1 GCA_934255105.1 uncultured Pirellulaceae bacterium | reverse complement strand
CATACTGGCTGCTTAACAATTAGCATTATAGAAGCGACTTTCTGCGGCTCGGCGTTAAACGATTTCAGCGAGCCGACGCAAGTTGTTTAACTCGGATTATTGATAACCCGCTCATGAATTCACCAACTGCTTCTGATGTCTCGTCAGCATTTCGTCACCTGATCGATCCGAGCACCGAGATAACTCAAGTTCGACCGGTCGGTGGTGGCTGCATCAGCAATGCTATGCAAATCGGGCTGACGTCGAACCGGCTGGGCAATCGCAGCGTATTCGCCAAATCGAACGCGCCCGGTTTTATCGACAATTTTCAAAGCGAGTGGGACGGATTGATTGCGCTGGGCTCAACTGAGTCAATTAGCGTACCCAAACCGATCGCTGTGGGGACAGTCGCCGAGCGATCTTGGTTGGTTACCGAGTGGATTGAGCCGCAGCCTGTAGCGCACGAATTCTTCGAACAGTTCGGTCGACAATTGGCGGAGTTGCATCGCGTGACCGCCGGTGCCCAGATTGGTTGGCCGCGCGACAATTTCCTCGGTGCGGCGGTGCAGCTCAACACGGCGACCGATAATTGGGTCGAATTTGTCGCTCAAAATCGCATCGGCTACCAACTTCGCTGGGCCGTCGACCAGCGACTGGCCGACGCGAAGTTGCGTCGCCAAGGCGAGGCGATTGTTGCAGCAATGTCCACACTGCTGGCCGGCCGCGCGAATGAAACCTCGCTACTGCATGGCGATCTCTGGAGCGGTAATTATCTTTTTGGCGCCACGGACGAGAATCTACCTGGCGCGCCTGTGATCATCGACCCGGCAGTTTACAATGGTTGCCGCGAAGCGGAATTTGGGATGCTCAAGTTGTTTGGCTCCTGCCCACCAGCGTTTTACGACGCCTACCAAAGCACTTGGCCGCTGGCCGATGGTTGGCAGCGTCGCATTAACGTCTATGTGCTCTATCATCTGCTCAACCATCTGAACATGTTCGGCAGCGGTTACCTCGGCCAATGCCACCAAGTCGCGAGCGAAATTTTGCGTTCGAGGTAGATTGAATTGGTTTTTTTCTGGAGCGAGCACTGACATGAAAACATTCCTATTAGCAGCCTGCCTGCTGGTAACTCCCGTCTTCATGTTGCTTTCAACCGCCAGCGCGGAGGAGCATTCGCCCCACTGGCTGGAGCGGGTCGAGCCGGAAATAATCGGTATGGATCCGGCGGTTTTGAAGGATATCGATGCAGTCGTCGAACAGACGATTGAAATTGGCCATACACCTGGTGCGGTCGTTGCGATTGGCCGTGGGAACAAACTGTGCTTCCTCAAAGGATATGGCTATCGGCAGTTCTATCCTGAGAAAGAAAAGATAACCCTTGATACCCTATTCGATCTCGCCTCGGTCACGAAAGTTGCATGTACTGCGACCGCGCTGGCAGTCCTGATCGATCAAGGAAAGATCTCGCCGGATGATCTGATCGTAAAGTACTTTCCGGAATTCGGCGTCAACGGCAAGGAACGGATCACCGTCTGGAACTGCATGACCCATACGTCGGGAATCATGGACTACTACAACCAGACCCAAGGGACGAAGGAGGAGCTCTGGGATCTACTTTGCGGACTAGGATTGCAGTACCCCGTGGGGGAGCGATTTGATTACAAAGACAACAATACGCTGATACTCGGGCATATCGTGGAAAAGGTATCCGGACAGGACCTGCGGACATTCACGATTGAGAAAATGTACCGTCCGCTGGGGATGTTCGATACGATGCACAATCCCGATGCGGAACGTCGCAAACGAGCAGCGGCGACGGAGACTCGCGGCGACGTGTGGTTCAAGGGGGTGGTCAACGACTACCGGTCGTACAATCTGGGGGGAGTCGCGGGACATTGCGGCCTGTTTTCTACTGCGCCGGACTTGGCCATCCTCTCCGCGCTATGGCTGGGCAAGGGTACGCTTGTCAAACAGGACGGCACACAAACGACCCTATTTCACGAAGCGACGTTTGAAAAGATGATCGCACCGCAAACGGTATCTGCCGGAATTCGCGGTCTCAAATGGGATAAGCGCTCGGGAAGCAAGAACCGGCCTTGGAACATGACTCCGCGTGCGATCGGCCATGGCGGTTGGACCGGGACTTCCATCTGGATCGACCCGGACCTCGACCTGTTCGTGGTCGTGCTGGGCAACCGCCGACATCCGTTCGGGAAGACGCCGAACATCTATCCGACCGCCGCGCGAGTCGGCGTTATCGCGGTCAATGCAATTCGGCGCGAAATTGTGGAATCGCCGAAACCGCCCGTGCAGTCGCTCAGCACTTTGAAAGGGACGAAAATCGTTTTGGTCGCCGACGGATCTGAAATAGGCCGACCCGATGGACTAGCCTCGCGACTGAAGAAGGACGGAGTCGAGATCACCGCATTGTTCTATCCGGACGAATCGTTGAAGGAGTCCGATGGCATGAGTTACCAAGCTGTTCCGGAACCAATCAAGACCGATGTTCAGACCGGCGCACCGGTGTACCGCCTGACTCGCGACTGCCCGCGCGTGCTGCCACCGACGGTCCATGCTGCCACCGCGATCCTCTTCGCCCCGACCGTTTCGGAGGATTCGTCTGAGGAGGCGTTCGGGTTCCTGACGAACGTACTCGGCAATACCCTGCAGTCGGCGTCGGACAACGGATTGCAGTATTACATCGTCGAGTCGCCGAACCCGTTGGAAAAGAAACGAGTTGAGCCGACCGACCTGATCGACAAATTGAAGCCGTTCGCAAACTATTCTCGCCTCGCTCGGGAGCAGGGGCTAACGTTCGCAGAGATTGCAGGCAGAATCAACGCAGATCAAATGTTGGGTGTCGAGATATCGACATGCTTCGGGGCGGACACGCCAACGTCAACTTCTACTCGTTGACCAGTCTTCCAGCTCACCCGATGGATTGGCGTTCAGTTCTTCAGCGATTCGATTCATCGTTGTTCTCATGATGACAATGTTGTTCCCATTTGATTAGTATCGCCGTCGTTGGGAGTTTCTGTCGCTTTGGCTTCAAGGTCCGTAGCTGATGATGCGCCTGCCTAATTAGTGCTGAGAAGGCTTAGCGAGTTTCGCTAGGACTCTAAATTCACCCGCGTCAACCGCTTGACTAGCACTGCCACAATCGCGGTCAAGACGACAGCGATGACACCACACACGAGCGCGGCTTGGTAATGGCCGAAGATCAAATTGCCGATGCCGGGCAAAACGGTGTAAACGATGCCAGTTGCACAAATCGCCGCAAAGAACGATAGCCTTAGATCCTGATCAACTTTCACATCCGGATTGCGCTCGGCTACCGGTTTCCAAAAAGGGCCACCTGGTCTCACCTTCTGATAGAAAAGATCAAGCGTGGCGGCATCGACCGGCGGCGTTATCCAGGTCACGATCAGCCACAACACGATCGTTAACATGGCGACCAGGAACATCTTGACCTCGGGGACGAGCACAGGGCCGACATCAGCCGGCGCAATCAAGCCCGTCGCGACCGCGATCGGCTCGATACTGAAGAAGAACACCAGCGAACCGAACATGGAAACAATCTCGGTCCACGCGTTGATGCGCCACCAAAACCAGCGCAACATGAACACCGCTCCCGTCCCCGCCCCGAGTGCTAAGAGCAACCGCCAGGCGGAGTCCACGGACTGTCCAAACATCAATATCGAAGCGACTCCACCGGCCAACAATACGATTACTGACGCATATCGTGATGCGCGGTTCAATTCCGGCTCTCCGGCGTCGGGGTGGATGAATCGTTGGTAGATATCGCGAACCAAATACGATGCACCCCAGTTCATCTGAGTGCTCAGCGTTGACATGAACGCTGCGAGGAAGGTGACCGTCAGCAGGCCACGCAGTCCCGGTGGGCTGAGGTCGCGCATCACGCGAGGGTAACCAACGCCCGAGTTGAAGGCGGGGTCAGCTAGTTCACCTTGACGAAGATCCGGGTACATGGCCAGCGCTGCCAACGCCACGATCATCCACGGCCACGGTCGGATACAATAGTGTGCGATTTGAAACCATAGGGTTGCCAGCAACGAGTGCCGTTCATCCTTGCAGGCCGCCATGCGCTGAACGACGAAGCCACCTCCGCCGGGTTCTGCACCCGGATACCAGGTCGCCCACCACTGGACCAATAGCAACAGCAAAAATACATGCAGTGGCAGCCACGCGTTGTCGCCTGAAAAATCCGGAATCAAATCAAACGCCGCCGTGCCACCTGCGCCAAAATTCTCGATCACTTTGGCTTCGAGTTGGGCCGCGCTGCCGAAGTGTGCGATCGCCAGCCACGCCAAGGCGATGCAGCCGAACATGGCCAAGCAAAACTGCAATGCATCTGCTACCGCCACGCCCCACATGCCTGACAGTGTGCCGTACACACCGACCATCGCCAGCGTACCAAAAATGATTAGCCAGGGCCGAACCACAAGTGCGTTTTCGCCCAGCAACGCCAGCTCGATGCCCGATGCGGGCACTTCAAACAAGATGGTTTCGTCGAGCACCATAAACATGGCGGACGTTACCCAACCGATGATGATCGGATTGACCAGCAGAGCCAGATAGATCGCCCGCGAACCGCGCAGCAATGCGGCCGGTTTGCCAGAGTATCGCATTTCCACCAGTTCAACGTCTGTCATCACACCGCTGCGCCGCCACAGTTTGGCGTAGACAAACACGGTGATCATCCCTCCCAGTGCGAACGACCACCAAACCCAGTTACCCGCCAGACCGTGTTGGATTGTCAGTCCTGTCACCGCCAACGGTGTGTCGGCGGCAAACGTCGTAGCGACCATTGAAGTGCCCGCAATCCACCACGGCAATGAGCGTCCCGAGATGAAGTATTCGGCAATGTCCTGGCTGGCTCGCTTGCGAAACCAAAGTCCAATCGCAAGCGTGGTGGCGAAGTACGCTGCGATTACTAGGTAGTCGATAGTGGTCAGGATCATGATAGCTGTTGTCGTGTAGTTGAATCGAGATCGATCGTAAGGGCGCTCGACATGACAAATTGTGCGAGCATCCTACTGGCAAACGGTTGCATTCTAAGTGGAGCCAACGTAAGCTGAAACACCCTTAGCTGTGTGTCTTAGCACGGAATCAAAAATAAAAGTAACTGACGCGTGGTGAACCTCCCTCAAGGAAGCCGTGCTCCTCACAAGTTTGTTGGTCCGTAGGGGACGCTGGCGCGCAGGTCTCCGCTTAAGCAACGCATGCGCGTTGGGCAGGCGGTGTGGAGTGCCAATCTGGTGCTACATCCGACTTCAACTTTGAGGTAGGGAGAGCAAGCGTCCTCAGTTGCTTTAGAAAGCGATTGGGACAACGTGTTTTAAGAAACGATTGGGACAATCGTTCTACGAGCAATTGCTTTAGAAAGCGATT